>DASWMA010000305.1:0-4719 GCA_036399995.1 Longimicrobium sp.
CGGTGCCCCGGGTCCAGCGCCCGCGCCTGCTGCAGGAGGGGGAGCGCGGCCTGGTAGGGGTCCTGGCGCTCGGCCAGCGCCTCCACCAGCCCCAGCGGGAAGGCGGGCCCGGGCTCCTGCCGCCTGCTATCAAGGCGGTCGTGCCCGGCGAGGGTCAGCGACCCGTAGCGTGCGCGCAGCGCGCGGACGATGTGCACCACGCGGTCGACCTGCTCGTCGCTGAAGCGGTGGAAGTACGCCGGCTCCCCGCCGCCGTCCGCGAACACCGTCACCACCTGCCCCGGATCGATCACGGCGCTGGTATCCCACCGCGCCCGGAACGCGTCGCCCTCGCGCTTCAGCGGGCCGTAGTTGACCAGCTCCACGCCGACGGAGCGGTCGTTGAACCCCCGGGCGTGGAAGGCCGCGCTGTCGAACGACACGAGCTGCGTGATGCCGCCGTCGCGCGCCACGATCACGTGCACCGAGGCGTTCCGCTGCGGGTCTCCGAACACCGCCGTGGTCTCCGGCCCGTACGCGGTGTTCACCGTGCCGTGGAAAACGATCATCTGCGGCCGGATGTCCTGCCCCCGGTTGGGCGTGCCGGCCTGCGAGACGCCCCGTCCGGCGAGCCGTCCGGTGATCTCGTCCACGGAAAGCCGGGGGCCCGCCTCCAGGCGCCGCATCCGCTCCGGGGCCGCCAGGTAGAGCCCGGCCTCCTCCACCAGCGCGTCGGCCGGGGAGAGCACGGCGGCCCGCGCGTCGTCGGCGGGGGGAGCCAGCACGCGGGGGAGGAAGACGGCCGCCGCGGCCAGCAGCGCAACGGCGGCCGCGGCGGCCACCCAGTCGCGCCTGCGCAGCTTCCGCCGGTGGTCGGCGACGTGCGCCAGCGTCTCGGCCACCGCGTTCCCTTCGGGGCGCAGCACGGTGACGGTGCCCAGGTACCTGGGGAGCCGCGAGAAGTCGGTCGGCGCCACCTCCACGCCCAGCACCCGCCCGCCGGGCGCGGGCCACCGCTCGGCCGCGAACTTCAGCTCCGAGCGCGCGTACGACCCGTCCTGCACCGACTGGGGGCTGACCAGGAAGATGAAGAGGTCGCTCCTGCCGATGCGCTCGCGGATGCGCTCGTCGAACGCGCGGCCTTCCTCCAGGTCGTGCCGGTCGAGAAACGCGCGGTACCCGGCGGCGCGCAGCCGGTGCGCGAGCTCTTCGGCCTCGGCGTACTGCTCGCCTGCGTAGGAGATGAAGACGCGGAGCGGAAAGAACGGGATGCGCACGGAAGACCATGATGGGAAACGAAAGCGGGAGCCCGGCCGCGGGCGTGACGATGTATCGTGCATGGGCCTCGGCGGAGCCGCAAGGAAAACGAGCCCCGGGAGGCGCATCCCCCGGGGCTCGTCGTCCGCCTGCCCACGTGGCGGCCGGGGCTCCGGGCCCCGTCAGCTCACCAGCTTGCGGACGGCGGCCATGTCCTCCGGCGAGCCCATCAGGATCAGCACCAGCCCGGGGGTGATGCGCAGCGAGGGCGGCGGGTTGTAGATCCACGGCTTCCCATCCTCGCGGCAGGCCAGCAGCAGCGCCGACGAGGTGGCGCGCAGGTCGAAGTCGGCCAGCGTCCGCTCCACCAGCGGCGACCCCTCGGTGATCGGCACCTCCTCGATCCGCAGGTTCTTCTCGCGGTCGCGCAGCATCTCGTCGAGAAAGGTGACCACCGTGGGCCGGATCAGCTCCGACACCATCCGCAGCCCGCCGATGAATTTGGGCGACACCACCGCGTTCGCCCCCACGTTGCGCACCTTGCCGGTGGTGGTCACGTCTTCCACCCGGCTCACGATGCGGATGGCCGGGTTGAGCTGCCGGGCCGTGAGGGTGACGATCAGGTTGTCCTTGTCGCTGCGGGTGCACACCAGGATCCCGCTGGCCCGCGCGATCCCCGCCGAGGCCAGCACCTCGTCGGCGGTGGGGTCGCCCACGGTGATCGGCAGCGTGGGGAACTGCTCGCGCAGCGCGGCCACGCGCCCGGGGTCGTCGCACACAAGCACCGCGTCGCGCTTCACCTGCAGCAGCTCCTGCACGGCGTAGATGGCTGTCTCGTCGCTCCCGCAGACGATCAGGTGGCCGCTGAGCCGCGAGATCTCGGTGGTCATTCGCCGCCTCCAGAACACGTCATGGAGCTGCCCCTCGAAGATGAACGCGGTGACGGTGGAGAGGAAATAGCCCGCGCCGCCGATCCCGAACAGGATCAGCAGCATGGTGAACCACCGCGCGGCCGGGTTGTGGGTGATGTCGAAGATCTCGCTGTAGCCGACCGTGGTGAGGGTGATCACGGTCATGTACAGCACGTCGAGCCACGACGCCGACGGCACCAGGATGCGGTACCCCGCCGCGCCGAGCACCACCAGCCCCACCAGGAACGCCGCCCCCGTGGCGAGTCGCCGGCGCAGGAGCCGCAGATCGGATAACATGACGGGGGATTTCGGGTCGGGAGCGGGGGATTGGCGCGGATCGGAGCGGCGGGCCCGCGACAAGATGCGTGCTGCGTCGGGCGCCGGGCAACCGCCGCGGCGAGCACTGCCGTTACCGCATCGGCAGCATGGCGGCGGAGAAACCCGGGAAGGCCGTCACGCCGCTTCGGCCGACCCTCGATCCTCCTCGTCGGCCTTGCGGCAGACGACGATCAGGTCGGCGCTGGCGTGGGTGAAGGGGGCCAGCTCCCAGTCGCCGTACCAGTCCACGGGCACCAGCCCGGCGCGGCGGAGAAGCACGTCCCACTCGGTGGCGGTGCGGATGCGCAGCTCGTGGTACTTCTCGCCCGCCTCCTTCCCCTTCGTCCACCGGGTCCACTCGCGGCTCACGCCGTCGATCGCGTCGAACTCGCGCTCCACCCACACGGTCATCCCGTCGTCGGTCTCCCACCAGTCGCGGCTGGCGTAGTCGCCCACGATGTGGTCGCGGTGCATGGTCTCCAGCACGAACGTGCCCTCCGCCCGCAGCGCCGCGGCCGCGCCACGCAGCACCCGCAGGTCTTCGTCGTCGGACAGGAAGTAGCCGAGCGAGGAATAGAGCGAGAGCACCGCGTCGAAGCGTTCGCGCCAGTCGATCTCGCGCATGTCGCCGCGCACGAAGTCGACCTCCACGTGGGCGGCCTGCGCGCGCTTGCGGCCGCGCGCCAGCAGCGTTTCGGACTGGTCGAGCCCGGTGACGCGGAAGCCGGCGCGGGCCAGCGCGATGGAGTGGCGCCCCCAGCCGCAGGGCAGGTCCAGCACGTCGCCGCCGGGGGGGAGCGGCACCATCTCCAGCAGCCCCTCGATCTCGCGCTCGGTGCGCTCGGGGGTGAGGAAGTCGCGATAGACCGAGATGAAGGTCTCGTCGAAGTAGTCTTCCCACCACCCGTCGCGGTCGCTCACGCGGGCACCCGGGCGAGCAGGGCACGCGCGTCGGCCAGGGGGCCGGGGAGCGCGGACGCCTCGAACTGCGCGGCCGCCGCCTGCAGGTGCGGGCGCGCGTGGGCAGGCCGGCCGCCGGCCAGCAGCACGCGCCCCCAGGCCTGGTGGAGGTGCGCGGCGGGAAGGAGCGCGCCGCCGGCGTCGAACAGCTCCAGCGCCGCCGCGAAGTGCGCCTCGGCCTCGTCCATGCGCCCGGCGCCGGTGGCGAGCGCCTCGCCCCACACCTGCCGCGCCATCCCCTCGGCGAAGATCCCGCCGATGCCGCGGGCCATCTCCACCGCCTCTTCCGCGAGCGCCGCCGCCTCGGCGGGGCGCCCCGCGCGCAGCGCCATCTCGGCCGTGGCCGCCGCGAACCAGTCGGCGATCACCAGGCGCGCGCTGAGGGTGGCGGCCACGGCCCTGCAGCGCGCCATGTGGTCGGCCGCGGCGGCGTGGTCGCCGCGGCGGCACTCGGCCCAGGCGCGGTAGCCGTGCCCCACGTACAGCGCCAGCCGGTCGCCCGAGCGCTCCGCCGCCTCGATGATGTCGCGGCTGGCCTCCAGCATCCGGGCCAGGTCGCCGGCCATCAGGTGCACGGCGAAGGAGTAGATGTGGCTGACCGACAGCGCGGTGGGGCTCCCCGTCTCGCGCGAGCGGCGCATGGCGCGCTCGCCCGCGGCCAGCCCTTCGGCGTGGCGGCCCGCCCCGGCCAGCGCCACCCCCAGGAAGCCCTGCGCCGAGACCCACTCCACCACGTTCCCCAGCCGCTCCAGCGGCTCGATGGCCTGCTCCAGCAGCGGGAGCGCCTCGGCGAACTTCCCCTGCGACACCAGCGCCCGGCCGATCACGCCCGAGGGGACGGCGAGCAATTCCTCGTCGTCGAGCTCCCGGGCCACCTCGAGCACCTGGCGGTAGTAGCCGATGGCCTCGCGCGGGGCGTTGGCCATGAAGTGGAAGCGCCCCATCCAGTAGCGGATCTGCGCCAGCCGCCGGCGGTCGCCCCCCGGACCCCCGGCCGGGTCGGGGAGGGCGCGGGCCAGCGGCTCCATGGCGGCCAGCCGCTCCAGGTTGCGCTCGGGCGAGTCGGCCACGTAGGCCGCCGCCGCCAGCTTCAGCATGGTGTCCACGCGGCGGCGGCGGTTCTCGTGGGTGTCGGGGTGGCCGGCCAGCAGCTCCAGCGCCTTCTCGTAGTGCAGCCATGCCTCGGCGTTGGCGTACGCCGCGGCGGCGGTGTCGCCCGCCGTCAGCAGGTACGCCACCGCCTTTTCGCCGTCGCCGGCCTCCATGAAGTGGCGGGCGAGCTGCACGGCGATCT
>DASWMA010000306.1:0-1901 GCA_036399995.1 Longimicrobium sp.
GCCGCACGCATGCGTGCCCTCCTGGCGCAGGTGGGCGGCGTGCTGGAGCAGGCCGCTGCCGACCCCGCGCGCGCCGTCTCCACCCTCTCCCTCGCCGTGCACGACGGCGCGGCGCCCGCGGGAGACCGCGCGGTGCGCACGGCCGCCGGCGCGCCGGCCGGCATCGGCGAGCTGGGCGAGGTGTGGGCGCGCGGCCCGGGCGGCGAGTGGCACTCCACGGGAGAGCGCGGCCGCCCGCGCCCCGACGGCACGGTGGAGCTCGCGGCGATGGAGGTCGCCTCGCTTCCGGCCGTGGCGCCCGCTGCGGCCTCCGCGTCGCCCCCGGCGCGGGACGAGGCCGAGGCGACCGAGACGGAGCGGGTGATGCTGGAGATCTGGCGGGACGTGCTGAAGGTGGCCGAGGTGGGGCTGCACGACGAGTTCTTCGACCTGGGTGGGCACTCGCTGCTGGGGGTGCGGCTGATGGCGCAGGTGAAGAAGCGGCTGCGGGCCACCCTCCCCCTCACCGCGCTCTTCGCCCACCCCACCCCTGCCGGGCTGATCGCCGCAGTGCACGGCGCGGGGAAGGCGCGCGAGTTCCACCACCTGGTGCCGCTGGGCAACGCCGAGGCCGGCACGCTTCCCCCGGTCTTCTGCCTGCACGCGGCGGGGGGCACCATCTTCCGCTACCGCGACCTCGCGGCGCGGCTGGGGCCGGCGCGGATGGTGTACGCGCTGCAGGCGGGCGGCGTCAGCGACGGGCGTGACCCCGTGCGCAGCGTGGACCTGATGGCCGAGCGTTACCTGGGAGAGGTGCGGCGGGTGCAGCCGCACGGGCCCTACCACCTGGCGGGGTGGTCGGCCGGCGGCGTCACGGCGGTGGAGATGGCGCACCGGCTGCTGGCCGCCGGCGAGGAGGTGGCGTTCGTGGGATTGTTCGACACCAGCCCGCCCAACGCCGAGTCCGAGGTCCCCGACCCGGTCGGGATGTACCTGCGCCTGGCCTCGGGGCTCACCGGGCTCGAGGGCGCCGAGCTCGAGGCGCTGGGCGCCGCACTGGAAGACCTGCCGATCGGCGCGCGGCTGGAGCACCTGGCCGGTTGGCTGGCCGTGCACGGCTCCGACAGCCAGCTGGGGGAGCTGGACGGCCTGCGCCCGGTGGTGGAGGTGTTCCGCGCCAACGTGACCGCCGCGCGCCGCCACCCGCTGGCCCCGTACCC
This sequence comes from Longimicrobium sp., assembly GCA_036399995.1. GTDB lineage: Bacteria > Gemmatimonadota > Gemmatimonadetes > Longimicrobiales > Longimicrobiaceae > Longimicrobium. The sequence continues at coordinate 1,200 of DASWMA010000306.1, forward strand.
CGGCGAGCTGACGCTCTTCTGCGCCGAATGGGGGCGCGGCCACGGGTGGGAGGCGGCCGGCCTCCCCGACCTCTGGCGCCCGTACGCGGCGGGCGGACTGCGGGTGGAGGTGGTCCCCGGCACCCACGCCAACATGATCGCCGAGCCCTACGTCGGCATCCTGGCCGAGGCGATCGAAGAGGTGATCAGCGGCGCGCCGGTCGGCGCCGGGTGACGAAGAGACGAATTCCGGCGACCTGTCGCTGAATCGTACCGGATCCGGTTGACGAGTTGACGGTCCAACAAAGACCAGGAACGACGTCATCCTGAGAGGGTGTCGAGAAACCCGGTCATCGAGGCTTGAGCCTGCGGATCATCAATCCGATCATGGCCAAGTGAATCCACGCCTCGCTGCTCTTGGCCAGGCGCCCGTAATCCTTGCTCAGCCTGCGGTTGCCGGCCGAGCCACGCGAACGTGCGCTCAACGATCCAGCGCTTCGGAAGCACGGAGAAGTCCTTCCGGCCTGCCGGCTTCTGGACGATCTCATGCGCCCGGCCGAAGCGCCTGGATGCACGACCGACCGCCTCCGCCTCGCGTCGGGGGCCGTTCCCATATAGAACCGGAAGATGACCGACATCACCTCGCGGCTGGCCGACCTTTCGCCCGAACGGCGCAGGCTGCTGGCGCTGAAGCTCAAGCAGAAGGCCGCCGCGGCCGACGCG
>DASWMA010000307.1:0-3246 GCA_036399995.1 Longimicrobium sp.
GCGGCCGCTCCGGCGCCAGTAGTCCGCGAAGGCGGACTTCGTGTGGTCGTTGCAGCGAATTCATTCGCCCCCGCCGACCCTCACGCCGGACCTCTTCCTGCCGCCGATCCGGACCGCCCTGCCACCGCGCGGAGGCCACCCCTCACGCAAGGCGCCGTCCACCGCAAACGCGGCGCCCCTCCCCGCGTGCGGGGGAGGGGCGTGCGCGGCGTGCCGTCACGGCCGCGGCGGCGCGTCGGCGCGCTCGTAGGGGCCGGGAAGGACGAACGGCGTCACCCCCTCGCCGCGCAGGATGAAGCCCTCGTGCCCCTCGCCCACCACCATCGTGCGCACCGCCGGCGCGGCGCCCGCGCGCCGGGTCGCCTGCAGCCGCCCGATCTCCTCCACGGCGCCGCCGCCGAACGCCGCGCGCGCCACCACGTACTCCGTCTCGGCGCCGCGGCGCGTGTCGACCACCTCGCGCAGGTACACGAAGCGGTCGGTGAACGGCACCGGCCGCGGCGCCATCCCCGGGCCCACGGTGCGGTTCTGCCCGCTGGCCAGGTCGCGCACCTGCACCTGCCCGTCGGCCTCGTACACCACCGCGCGGCGCTGCGGGTCGAAGAAGGCGGGGACCACGTCGTTCACCACCTGCACCGCCGGCGCCAGCGGCAGCAGCGAGCGGCCGGGGATCTCCACCCACAGCGCCCCCGTCTGCGTGCGCGTGGCCGCGTCGCGCGAGGTGGGGTGGAACACGATGCGGGGCACCGAGTCGGCGCCGGCGGTGCGCAGGTCGCCCCGCTCGTCGGCCGCCAGCGGCGCGCCGCGCGCCTCGAACAGCGTCACCAGCTGCCGCGCCACCGTGCGCACCTGCCCGTTCTCTTCGCGGCGCAGCTGCTCGCGCACGAACGCCACGTCTTCCACGTCCATCCCCTGCAGCGCCGCCAGCCGCACCTCGGCCGACCGGTCCTGCAGCGCGGCCCGCAGCGCCTGCTTCACGAACGGCGAGTCGGCGGCGAAGCGCTGCAGCCCGCCGGCCGCCGCCACCCGCAGCTCGTCGGTGCGGTTCGAGGCCAGCACCGCGCGCAGCTGCGTGGCCGCGTTCGGCTGCCCGCGGTCGGCCAGCAGCGTCACCGCGTTGATGCGGACGTTGTCCCTGGCGCGCGGGTTGTTGACGATGAACACCAGCGCCTCGTCCAGCTCGGGCCCCATCACCTCGAGCCGCGCGCGCTGCCGGTAGTACGCCGGCGACGGCTCCTCCACGTCCAGCACGCGCGTGGCCTCCCACACCAGCCGCTGGAAGCCGTACTGCGGCGGCGGGGTGCGGCGGAACAGCCCCACGCACCCCGGCAGCAGCACCAGCGCCGCCACCAGCGCGGCCAGGCGCGCGCGGCGGAGTGCGGGGCGATGGGGGAGGGTGCGCGGCATCAGGGACTCAGTCGATGGTCAGCGGGCCGGCGGACGGGCGCCGGGTGTGTACGAGCCCAGCACGCGCGGGCCCGCGGCGCCGGTGGCTTCGGGAACGTTGGCGGGGATCCCCCGCAGGTGCGCCCAGGCCAGCAGCGCGAAGGCCACGGCCTCCTTGGCGTCGGCGTCGATCCCCGCGTCGGCGGCGTCCACCACCGGGAGCGGGTGGAGCAGCGTGCGCAGGCGCCCCATCAGCACGGGGTTGCGCGCGCCGCCGCCGGTCACCACCACCTCGTCCACCCCGCGCGGCAGCAGCCAGCGCGCGTACGCGTCGGCGATGGTGCGCGCGGTGAGCTCGGTGAGCGTGGCCACCAGCTCCAGCCAGTCGCGGTCGCCCTCGGGGCGCAGCGCCTCCACCATGCGGGCCACGAAGGGGCGGCCGAACTCCTCGCGCCCGGTGCTCTTGGGCGGCTCCGCCGCAAAGTACGGGTGACGGAGCAAGTCCGCGAGCAGGGCCGCGTCCACCTCGCCCCGCGCGGCCAGCCGGCCGTCGCGGTCGAAGGTGGCGCGCCCGTCCGTCGCCAGCTCTACCGCCGCGTCGATCAGCGCGTTCCCCGGCCCGGTGTCGAAGGCGAACGCCGGTCCCCCGCTTCCGCGTGGCGGCACCAGCGTCACGTTGCCGATCCCGCCGATGTTCTGCAGCGCGCGGCGCTTCCCCTCGCCCGCGAAGAGGACGCGGTCGGCCCACGACACCAGCGGCGCCCCCTGCCCTCCCGCCGCCACGTCGCGGGTGCGGAAGTCGGAGACCACCGCGATCCCCGTCCGCTCGGCGATGGTCGCCGCGTCACCCAGCTGCAGCGTGGCGCCGCGGTGATCGGCCGCGGGGGGTCGGTGCCACACCGTCTGCCCGTGCGAGCCCACGGCATCCACGGAATCGGGGGAGACGCCCGCCTCGTCGCACACGCGGAGCACCGTCTCGGCCAGCCACTCGCCCAGGTCGGCGTGCAGCCCGCAGAGCGCGGCGGCGGTGCCGGCCACGATCGCCGCGTGGATCGCCTCGCGCCGGGCCTCGGTGTAGTCCACCGTGATGGAGCGGACCACGCGGGCGCTCACGTCGTGCTCGCCCGTGCCGTCCACCTCCACCAGCGCCGCGTCGATCCCGTCCAGCGAGGTGCCGGACATCAATCCCACGATTCGCATAAACCGGGTACGAGAGTACGGAGTACGAAGCGCAAAACGTCGTCTGCGGGAAAAGAACGTCCCAGTGCGCGAAATCCGGTCATCCCATCGCCGCCCCGCGCAGCGCCGCGCGGACGGCCGCCAGGGTTTCGCCATCCAGCGCCACGGACGACTGGATCAGCTGGTGCGCGGTCACCGCGCCGTGGGGATGCGTCTCGATCCGCCAATCCCACACCTCCAGCCCGCGGCGCTGCACCGCGGCGAAGTTGCGCGCGCGGAGCCGGTCGAAGCGGTCGACCAGCGCGCCCGGCTCCTCCGCCGCCGTCTCGCTCTCCGCGTCGGCCGGCGCGAGCGGGACGCCGGTGCGCATCGCCTCGAACGCCGCGGCGGTGCGGATCTCACCGGCGACGAGCGGGTGCAGCAGGGCTGCGACGTGGCCGCGTGCGGGGCCGTCCGCGTCCCCGTCGGCCAGCGCGAAGCGGAGCGCCCTCGGGCCGATCTCGTAGCGCACCAGCAGGTCTTCCCACTCCATCTCCGACGCCGGGCGCCCAGCGAAGCCGGCGGCGGTGCTCATCGCGGGCCGTCGCCGCCCAGGATCTCGCCCAGGCGGCCGCCGGCGCGCAGCAGCAGGGTGGTGGCCTTCTCGCGGCCCACGTTGCACCAGTGCATCACCATGGCCGT
>DASWMA010000308.1:0-9757 GCA_036399995.1 Longimicrobium sp.
TCTTCGTCAACACGCTGGTGCTGCGCACCGACCTGTCGGGCGACCCCAGCGTGGGCGAGCTGCTGGCGCGGGTGCGCGAGGCCACGCTGGGCGCGTACGAGCACCAGGACGTGCCGTTCGAGCGGCTGGTGGAGGAGCTGCAGCCGGAGCGCAGCTTGAGCCACACCCCGCTCTTCCAGGTGATGTTCGCGCTGCAGAACACCGGCAGCCCGGCGGGGAGCCTGGGCGGGGTGGAGATGCGCTGGCTCGCCGCGGAGAACGGGACGAGCAAGTTCGACCTGACGCTCGCCATGGCGGAGCACGCGGACGGGATCCTCGGCAGCCTGGAGTACAGCACGGAGCTGTTCGAGCGGAGCACGATCGAGCGGATGCTGGGGCACCTGTCGCGGGTGCTGGAGCAGATCGCGGAGAACGCGGAGCTGCGGCTGTCGGAGCTCGAGGTGATGGGTGCGGACGAGCGCCGCCGGGTGCTGGAGGAGTGGAACGCGACGGCGGCGGAGTACCCCGCCGGGGAGTGCGCCCACCACCGGTTCGAGGCGCAGGCGGCCCGCACGCCCGACGCCGTGGCCGTGGTGCACGAGGGGCGGTGGCTGAGCTACGGCGAGCTGAACGCCCGGGCCAACCAGCTGGCGCACCACCTGCGCGGCGCGGGGGTGGGCCCCGACGCGCGGGTGGGGATCTGCGCCGAGCGGGGGGTGGAGATGCTGGTGGGGGTGCTGGCCATCCTCAAGGGCGGCGGCGCGTACGTGCCGCTGGACCCGGCGTACCCGGCCGAGCGCCTGGGCTACATGCTGCAGGACAGCGCGCCGGCGGCGCTGCTGACGTACGGGGCGCCCGGCGAGCTGTTCGCGGGGAGCGGGGTGCCGGCGCTGGACCTGCGGGCGGACGCGGCCGCGTGGGCGCACCAGCCGCGCACGAACCCCCGCGTCGCGGGGCTCACGCCCGAGCACCTGTGCTACGTCATCTACACCTCCGGCTCCACCGGCCGCCCCAAGGGCGTGGCGATGCCGCACCGGCCGCTGGTCAACCTGGTCGCCTGGCAGGAGCCGGTGGGGACGCGGTCTCCCGCCGCGGTGACGCTGCAGTTCACCTCGCTCAGCTTCGACGTCTCCTTCCAGGAGATCTTCTGCGCGCTCGGCACCGGCGGGCGGCTGGTGGTGGTTCCGGAAGAGGTCCGGCACGACCCCGCGGCCCTCCTGGACCTGGTGGAGCGCACGCAGGTGGAGCGGCTTTCCCTTCCGTACGTGGCGCTGCAGCACGTGGCCGAGCACGCCGTGGCGCGCGGCTCGGCGCCCGCGTCGCTGCGCGAGGTGCAGACGGCCGGGGAGCAGCTGCGGATCACCGAGCCGATCCGCCGCTGGTTCGGCGCGCTGGGGGTGCCGCTCCACAACCACTACGGGCCGTCGGAGACACACGTCGTCACCTCCTTCACCCTGCGGGAGCCCCCGCGGGCGTGGCCCCTCCTTCCCTCCATCGGCGGGCCGATCGCCAACACGCGGCTGTACGTGCTGGACCGGCACCTCCGCCCCGCGCCCACCGGGGTGCCGGGGGAGCTCTACCTGGGCGGCGAGGGGGTGGCGCGCGGCTACCTGGGCCGGCCGCGGCTGACCGCCGAGCGGTTCGTCCCCGAGCCGTTCTCGGGAGAGCCGGGTGCGCGGATGTACCGAACCGGCGACCGGGTGCGGTGGACGGCGGACGGCGTGCTGGAGTTCCTGGGGCGCGCCGACCACCAGGTGAAGATCCGCGGCTTCCGCGTGGAGCCCGGCGAGGTGGAGGCCGCGCTGCGGCACCACCCCGGCGTGGCCGAGTGCGTGGTGGTGGTGCGCGAGGACGCGCCCGGCGACCGGCGGCTGGTGGCGTACGTGGTGGGCGGGGTGGAGGCCGCGGAGCTGCGCGACGCCCTGCGCGAGCGGCTTCCCGAGTACATGGTCCCCTCGGCGGTGGTGGCGCTGGAGGCGCTTCCGCTGACACCCAGCGGAAAGGTGGACCGGAGGGCGCTCCCCCAGCCGGAGCGGAGCGGGGGCGAAGCGGGGTACGTGGCCCCGCGGACCCCGGTGGAAGAGGCGCTGGCGGGGATCTGGGCCGAGGTGCTGCGGCTGGAGCGCGTGGGGGTGCACGACGACTTCTTCGCGCTCGGCGGCCACTCCCTGCTGATCATGCGCGTGGTCTCCCGGGCGCGGGAGGTCTTCGGCGCCGAGCTCCCCGTCCGTACGCTGTTCGAGGCCCCGACGATCGACCGGCTCGCCCGCGTCTTCCCGGAGCCGTCCGTCCACGCCGCGAGACGGTCCGCCGGGCCCGGCGCGCGCCACCTCCACCCGGTGGTGGACGACCTGGCCGACGACGAGCTGGACCGCCTGCTGGACGGCCGGTTCCGCGAGCCCGAGCACGCGGGGGCGATCGCCGGGCTCTCGCGCGGCGAGAAGCAGGCGCTCCTGCGGGAGGCCATGGCCGGGCGGACCCGCCGGACCCGCACCGAGCCGACGTCGTTCGCGCAGGAGCGGCTGTGGTTCCTGGACCGGCTGCAGCCGGGGAACACCTCCTACAACTTCCCGCTCGCGTGGCGGCTGGGCGGCGCGCTCGACGCGGGGGCGCTGGAGCGCGCGCTGGGCGAGATCGTACGGCGGCACGAGCCGCTGCGCACCACCTTCGCCGATCGCGACGGCGTTCCGGTGCAGGTGGTCGCGCCCTTCGGCGGCTTTGCGCTGCCGGTGCGGGAGAGGTTCGCGGAGGGCGAGGCGGAGCGCGAAGCCGTGGCGCGGCGCTGGGTGGCGGAGGAGGCCGCGAGGCCCTTCGATCTCGAGGCGGGCCCGCTTTTCCGGGCGGAGCTGCTGCGGCTGGCCGAAGACGAGCACGTGCTGCTCATCTCCATGCACCACGTGGTCACGGACGAATGGAGCATGGGGGTGCTCTTCCGCGAGCTCGCGGCGCTCTACGAGGCGTACCGGGAGGGGCGCGGATCTCCGCTCGCGGAGCTCCCCGCGCAGTACGCCGACTTCGCCGTGTGGCAGCGGGAGCAGTGGGGCGAGTCGGAGGCGCGGCACCTGGCCTACTGGAGGGAGCGGCTGGCCGGCGCCCCGGCGCTGCTGGAGCTCCCCGTCGACCGTCCGCGGCAGCTCGTGCAGAGCAGCCATGGCGCGTACGAGCGCGTGGAGCTCCCGGCCGCGCTGCTGGAGCGGCTCCGCGGGCTGGGCCAGCGGGAGGGGGCGACGCTCTACATGGTGCTGCTGGCCGCGTTCCAGCTGCTGCTGTCGAAGTACAGCGGGAGCGACGACGTGGTGGTGGGCAGCTCCATCGCGGGGCGCACGCGCAGGGAAGTCGAGGAGATGATCGGCTTCTTCATCAACACGCTGGTGCTGCGCACCGACCTGTCGGGCGACCCCGGCTTCCGCGAGCTGCTGGCGCGCGTGCGCGAGACCACGCTGGGCGCGTTCGAGCACCAGGACGTCCCCTTCGAGCGGCTGGTGGCCGAGCTGCAGCCGGAGCGCAGCCTCGGCCACTCCCCCCTCTTCCAGGTGATGTTCTCGCTGCGCGACAAGGACGCATCCGGGCCCGGGCTGGCAGGGCTGGAGCTGCGCCCGGTGACCGTGGGGATGGGAACCGCCAAGTTCGACCTGAACCTGATCTTCGCCGAGCAGGCGCGCGGGCTTCTGGCGGTTCTCGCCTACCGCACGGAGCTGTTCGAGCGGAGCACGATCGAGCGGATGCTGGGGCACCTGTCGCGGGTGCTGGAGCAGATCGCCGGGAACCCGGAGCTGCGCCTCTCGGAGCTGCGGCTCCTGGGCGAGGAGGAGCGCCATCGGCTGCTGGTGGAGTGGAACGCGACGGAGACGGAGTATCCCGCCGGCCTGTGCATCCACCAGCTCTTCGAGGCGCAGGCGGAGCGCACGCCCCACGCGGAAGCCATCATCTTCGAGGGCGCGCGCCTCACCTACGCAGGGCTGAACGCGCGGGCCAACCGGCTGGCGCACCACCTCCGCTCGCTGGGCGTGGGGCCCGACGCGCGGGTGGGGATCTGCGTGGAGCGGAGCCTGGAGCTGGTGATCGGGCTCCTGGCGCTGCTCAAGGCGGGCGGGGCGTACGTGGCGCTGGATCCCGAGCATCCGGACGAGCGCCTGCGGACGATCCTGGAGGACAGCCGGCCGGTGGTGCTCCTGGCGGACGCCTCGCTGGCCGGGCGCTTCGCCGGGGCCGGGGTCCCGGTGGTCGCCGTCGACGCGGACGCGCCGCTCTGGGCAGGCCGGCCGGAGACGAACCCCGGGGGCGTGGGCGTCGGGCCGGAGCACCTGGTCTACGTCATCTACACCTCGGGCTCCACGGGGAAGCCCAAGGGGGTGTTGAACGTCCACCGGAACGTGGTCAACCGCGTCGCCGGGATCCAGGAACGGTGGCGTCTGGAGGCGGGCGAGTCGGTGCTGCAGAACGCCTCGCTCACCTTCGACGTCTCCGCGTACGAGATCTTCTGGCCGCTGATGGTGGGCGGCCGCGTGGTGATGATGCGCCCCGACGGGCATCGCGACCCCTCGTACCTGGTGGAGACGATCCGCAGCCACGGGATCGGCACCGCCAGCTTCGTCCCCTCCATGCTCCAGCTCTTCCTGGAGCACCCCGAGGTGGAGAGCTGCAGCTCCCTCGTGCGCGTCCCCTGCGGCGGCGAGGCGCTCCCCGTCGCGCTGGTGCGGCGCCTCCACGAGCGTCTTCCGCGCGCCACCCTCTACAACCGCTACGGCCCGTCCGAAGCCGCCACGGCGGTGACCGGGCCGGTCCGCGTGGCCGACGGGGCGAACGCCAGCGCCCCCATCGGCCGCCCGATGCCGAACGCGCGCGCCTACCTGCTGGACCGCACCGGCGAGCCGGTGCCGGTGGGCGTGGCCGGGGAGCTGTGCATCGGCGGCGCGGGGGTGGGGCGCGGCTACCTGGGCCGGTCGGGCCTGACGGCGGAGCGGTTCGTCCCCGATCCCTTCGCCGACGAGCCCGGCGCGCGGCTCTACCGCACGGGGGACCTCGCGCGGTGGCTGCCCGACGGAACCATCGAGTTCCTGGGCCGGAACGACTTCCAGGTGAAGATCCGCGGCTTCCGCATCGAGCCGGGCGAGGTGGAGGCACGGCTGCGGGAGCACCCCGCGGTGCGCGAGACGGCCGTGGTGGCGCGCGAGGACACGCCCGCCGACACCCGGCTGGTGGCGTACTACGTGGGCGGCGCGGTGGAGGCGGAGGCGCTGCGGGCGCACCTGTCGGCGCGCGTGCCGGAGTACATGGTGCCCGCCGCCTGGGTGCGCCTGGACGCCCTGCCGCTCACCCCCAGCGGCAAGCTCGACCGCAAGGCGCTGCCGGCGCCGACGGCGGACGCCGCCGCCGGGGTGGCCTTCGAGGCCCCGGCCGGCGAGGTGGAGGAGACGCTGGCGCGGATCTGGGCCGACGTGCTGGGCGTGGAGCGGGTGGGCCGGCGGGACCACTTCTTCGCGCTGGGCGGGCACTCGCTGCTGGCCACGCGCGTGGTTTCCCGCGTGCGTACGGCGTTCGGCGTCACGCTGGCGGTGCGCACGCTGTTCGAGGCGCCCACGCTGGAGGCGCTGGCCCGGGCCGTGGACGCGGCGCGCGCCGCGGGGACGCAGGCCCAGGCGGCGATCCCCCGGGTGGCGAGGGACGGGAGGGTTCCGCTTTCCTTCCCGCAGCAGCGGCTGTGGCTGATGGACCGCCTGCACCCGGGGCTGCCGCTCTACAACATCTGGGCTGCGCGGCGGCTGCGCGGCGCGCTGGACACGGACGCGCTGGGCGAGGCGCTGACGGCGCTGGTGCGCCGGCACGAGCCGCTGCGCACGGTGTTCGGCGAAGAGGCCGGCGAGCCGGTGCAGCGTGTCCTCCCCGCCGCGCCCGTCGCGCTCCCCCTGCAAGACCTGTCGGCGCTCCCCGACGCACGCGGCGACGCGGCCATGCGGGAGCGGCTGCAGCGCTGGGCCGAGACGCCCTTCGACCTGCAGCGGGGGCCGCTCTTCCGCGCGGAGCTGCTGCGCATGGGCCCCGACGAGCACGTGCTGCTGCTGGGCATGCACCACATCGTCGCCGACGGGTGGAGCCTGGGGATCCTGTTCCGCGAGCTGTCGGCCCTCTACGGGGCGCTCCGCGAGGGCGGGGAGGCGGCGCTTCCGGAGCTGGCGGTGCAGTACGCGGACTACAGCGCCTGGCAGCGCGAGACGCTCGCCGGCGAGTGGCTGGAGCGCGAGGTGGCGTGGTGGCGCGCGCGGCTGGCGGGCGCGCCCGCGCTGCTGGCGCTCCCCACCGACCGCTCGCGTCCGGCCGTGCAGAGCTACCGGGGGGCGTTGCACCCCTTCACGCTCTCCGCCCCCCTGGCCGAGGCGCTGGACGCGCTGGCGCTGCGCGAGGGGGCCAGCCTGTACATGGTGCTGCTGGCCGCTTTCCAGGTGCTGCTGTCGAGGTACGGCGGGCAGGACGAGGTGGTGGTGGGCAGCCCGATCGACAACCGCTCCCGCACGGAGCTGGACGGGCTGATCGGCTTCTTCGTGAACACCATCGCGCTGCGGACCGACCTGGGCGGCGACCCCGGCTTCCGCGAGGTGCTGCGGCGGGTCCGCGAGGCCACGCTGGACGCGTATGCGCACCAGGAGGTGCCGTTCGAGAAGCTGGTCGAAGAGCTGCAGCCGGAGCGCAGCCTGGGGCACAACCCCATCTTCCAGGCCTTCTTCTCGCTGCAGACCGGGTCGGCGCGGGAGCTGGGCATCCCCGGCGTGGAGGTGGAGCCCGTCGCGGTGGAAGGCTCCACCTCCAAGTTCGACCTCGCCCTCTTCATCGCCCCGCGCGAGGGCCGGCTTCAGGGCGCCTTCCAGTACGCGACCGACCTGTTCGAGCCGGCGACGGTGGCGCGGATCGCCGCCGGCCTGGAGGTGCTCCTGCAGGCCGTCGCCGCCGACCCGGAGCGCCCCCTCTCCGCGGTTCCGCTGACGACGGCGGAGGAGCGCGAGACGATCGTCGCGCGGTGGAGCGGAACGGGGGAGCGCTTCCCCGTCTCCGGCGCCCTGCACCATCGTTTCGAGGCGCGGGCCGCCGCCCACCCCGGCGCCCCGGCCGTGACCTGCGACGGCGTCTCGCTCACCTGGGGGGCGCTGAACGCGCGTGCCAACCGGCTGGCGCGCCGGCTCCGCGCCGAGGGCGTGGCGCCCGAGTCGCGGGTGGGGCTCTGCGCGGAGCGGTCGCCGGACCTGGTGGTGGGCGTGCTCGCCATCCTCAAGGCCGGCGGCGCGTACGTGCCGCTGGACCCGGCGTACCCGGCCGAGCGCCTGGCCTACATGGCCGAAGACTCGGGGCTCCGCGTGGCCGTGGCCCCGTCCGCCCTGCGCGACCGCGTGCCGGACGGCGTCAGGGTGGTCGCGCTGGAGGACGTGCCGCTGGACGAGGCGGCGGAAGACCCGCGCGTTCCGGTCGATCCGTCCAACCTGGCGTACGTCATCTACACCTCCGGCTCCACCGGCCGGCCCAAGGGGGTAGGCGTCACGCACGGCAACGTGCTGCGCCTGTTCGATTCCATGCAGTCGTCCTTCGCGTTCGGCGAGCGCGACGTCTGGACGCTCTTCCATTCCTACGCCTTCGACTTCTCCGTCTGGGAGATCTGGGGCGCCCTGCTGCACGGCGGGCGGCTGGTGGTGGTGCCCTTCGACGTGAGCCGCGACCCCGCGGCGTTCCGCGAGCTGCTGCGGCGCGAGCGGGTGACGGTGCTCAACCAGACGCCCAGCGCCTTCCACGCGCTGGCGCGGGCCGACGAGCTCGCGCCCGAGCCGCTGGAGCACCTGCGCGCGGTCGTCTTCGGCGGCGAGGCGCTGCAGTACGGGTCGCTGCGCGGCTGGCTCGACCGCTACGGCCCGCGCCGGCCGCGGCTGGTGAACATGTACGGGATCACCGAGACCACGGTCCACGTCACCTGGCACACGGTGACCGGCGCCGAGCTGCGGCAGGCGCACGTGGGGAGCGGCGTGGGCGTGCCCATCCCCGACCTGCGGGCGTACGTGCTGGACCCCGCGGGGAACCCGGCGCCCGTCGGCATCGCCGGCGAGCTGTACGTGGGTGGCGCCGGCGTGGCGCGCGGCTACCTGGGCCGGCCGTCGCTCACGGCGCGGCGCTTCGTCCCCGATCCGTTCTCGGGGGATGCGGGCGCGCGGCTCTACCGCTCCGGCGACCTGGCGCGGTGGAAGGCGGACGGGACGCTGGAGTACCTGGGCCGCATCGACCAGCAGGTCAAGCTCCGCGGCCACCGCATCGAGCTGGGTGAGATCGAGTCGCAGCTGCTGGCCCAGCCGGGGGTGGCGGCCGCGGCGGTGATCGTGCGCGGCGAGGGCGCCGACGCCGCCCTGGTGGGCTACGTGGTGCCGTCGGGCGAGGCACCGCCGCCGTCGGCGCTGCGCGACGCTCTGCGCAGGCGGCTCCCCGAGTACATGGTTCCCGCGGCCTTCGTGGCGCTGGACCGCATCCCCCTGACCGCCAACGGCAAGCTCGACCGCCGCGCGCTCCCCGCGCCCGACGCCTCGGCGGCCGGTGCCGACGAGGCGTTCGCGGCGCCGGAGACGCCGGTGGCGGGCGTGCTGGCGGGGATCTGGGCCGAGGTGCTGCGGCTGGAGCGCGTGGGGGTGCACGACGACTTCTTCGAGCTGGGCGGGCACTCGCTGCGCGCCACCCAGGCCGTGGCCCGCATCCGCGCGGTGTTCGGGGTGGAGATGCCGCTGCGCGCCCTGTTCGAGGCGCCGACGGTGGCGGAGCTGGCCGAGCGGGTGGAAGGGCTGCGGCGCGCGGGGGGGCGGGCGCTGCCGCCGGTGGTGGCGGTGGACCGGGGCCGGCCGCTCCCGCTGTCGTTCGGCCAGGAGCGGATGTGGTTCCTGAACCGGCTGCAGCCCGAAACGGCGACGTACAACCACCCGGTGGCGCTGCGGCTGGGCGGTGCGCTCGACGTGCCGGCGCTGGAGCGGGCGCTGGGCGAGGTGGTGCGCCGGCAGCAGGTGCTGCGGACCGTCCTCCCGGAGCGGGACGGGCGTCCGGTGCAGGTGGTGGTGCCGTTCTCCGGGTTCGTGCTCCCGGTGGAAGATCTGTCGGGGATCGAGGAGCCGGAGCGCGAGGCCGAGGCGAAGCGCCGCCTGCTGGCGGAGGCGTCGCGGCCGTTCGACCTGTCGGCGGGTCCCCTGTTCCGCGCGCGGCTGCTGCGGCTGGGCGAGGCGGAGCACGTGCTGCAGCTGCTGATGCACCACGTGGTGACCGACGGGTGGAGCACCGGCGTGCTCCTGCGCGAGCTGTCGGCGCTGTACGAGGCGTACCGCGAGGGGCGGGAGTCGCCGCTGCCGGAGCTGGCGGTGCAGTACGCCGACTACGCGGTGTGGCAGCGCGAGCAGCTGCGGGGCGAGGTGCTGGAGGAACAGCTGGCGTACTGGCGGCGGCAGCTGTCCGGGGCTCCCGAGCTGCTGGAGCTGCCCACCGACCGGCCGCGGCCCGCCGTCCAGGACAACCGGGGCCGGTACGCGCGGTTCGAGCTCCCGGCCGAGCTGGTGGCGCGGCTGCGGGAGGTGTGCCGGCGCGAGGGCGCGACGCTGTACATGGTGCTGCTGGCGGGGTTCCAGCTGCTCCTGTCGAAGTACAGCGGGAGCGAGGACGTGGTGGTGGGGAGCCCGATCGCGGGCCGGACCTCGCGGGAGGTGGAGGAGCTGGTCGGCTTCTTCGTCAACACGCTGGTGCTGCGCACCGACCTGTCGGGCGACCCCAGCGT
>DASWMA010000309.1:0-26371 GCA_036399995.1 Longimicrobium sp.
GCCAGCTCGTCCAGGATGCCATGATGTCGCGCGGAAGGTGTGAATGGAGGGAAGAGCGGGAAGGAGGGTCCAACTTGGCGCGGCACGGCGGGATCGGCCAGTCCAAATCCTCGGGGACGAACGGCTCGACCCGCGAGGGGCGCCCGGAGAGATTCGAACTCCCGGCCTTTCGACCCGTCGTCGGAAGGCCTCTGGGGCGGAAGGCGATCGTCCTGCAAGGTACGGGATACGCCCTCATCGATCGTGTGAAGGTTCAGCGTCTCGCGACGGCCCCGGGAAAGGCGAGCAGGCGAACCCGGGTTCTCCCGCTCCCCTTTCGCACCGGCACGAAACCGGCAACCTTCACGAAGCCCGGTTGCCGGGCCCGATGCCCGTCGCTCCCCCACCTTTCCTCGCCGGGCGAGCACCCGCCCAGGACGCGCCCATGACTGGATCTCTTTCCCGCCGAGCCGGCGCCGCCGTCGCGCTCACGCTGGCCTGCGCCGCATCGCTTCACGCGCAGGTGAGCACCCCGCAGGGCGGCGCCCGCCCGGTTTTCGTGAACGGCATGGCGCAGGTCGTTCCGGCGTTCGCCGATCCCTCGCAGTGGATCCGCCAGAATCTCTGGGTCGAAACGGACTTCGACTCCGACGGCGACGGCCGCAACGATCGCGTGCACGTGGCGGTCACGCGGCCACGCCAGACGGAGACCGAGGGGCTGAAGGTGCCGGTCGTGTACCAGTCGAGCCCGTACTACGCCGGCCTCGCGCGCACGTCCGTGTTCTGGAACGTGCGCCAGGAGCTGGGCGAGCCCTCGCCGCCGCGCGCCCCGATGCCCGCCCCCGCGCATGATTCGACCCGCACGCGCATCTCGGATCAGCTCGTGGGTACGTGGGTGCCGCGTGGCTTCGCCGTGGTGCATTCGGATGCGCCGGGTACCGGGCGCTCCCAGGGATGCGTGACGGTGGGCGACACGCCGGAGCGCACCGCGATGAAGTTCGTGGTCGACTGGCTGAACGGGCGCGCGAGGGGCTATACCACTCCGACCGGCGCCGAGCAGGTGTCGGCCGCGCGGTGGTCGACGGGCAAGGTGGGGATGATCGGCACCTCGTACGAGGGAACGCTGCCACTCGCCGCGGCGACCACGGGGGTCGCGGGGCTCGAGGTGGTCATCCCGGTCTCCCCGAACACGTCGTACTACGACTACTACCGTTCCAACGGGCTGGTGCGCTCGCCGGGCGGGTATCTCGGCGAAGACGTGGACGTGCTCTACGACTTCGTGGCCAGCGGCCACCCCGCGACGCGTGCCGTGTGCGACCGCCGCTGGAAGGGCGGCGTCTTCGCGGCGGGGCAGGACCGCGCGACCGGCGACTACAACGACTTCTGGGCCGCGCGCGACCTGCTGCCGTACGTGCAGAACATCCGGGCGGCGGTGCTGCTCGCGCACGGGCTCAACGACTTCAACGTGATGCCCTCGCACAGCGTGCGGATCTACGAGGCGATGAAGGCGCGTGGCCTGCCGGTGTCGCTGTACCTCCACCAGGGCGGCCACGGAGGCGATCCGCCCTTCGACATGGTGAACCGCTGGTTCACGCACTACCTGTACGGGGTGGACAACGGCGTCCGCCGCGACCCGCCGGTGTGGATCGTGTCGAGCACGGCCGCCGCAAAGGCGCGTACGCCGGGCCGGCGTGGTTCGATGCCGGCGCCGGTTCCATCCGCGTCGTTCCCGGCGCCCGGGTCTGCGCCCGTCCGGCTTCATCCCACGGCCGGGGGCAACGGGGTCGCCCCGCTGGCGCTGCGGCCCTCGCGCGGAACCGAGACCATCGTCGACGACGCGGCCGTCACCGGCAGCGCCAGTGCCGCCGCGTCACGGTCGGCCCACCGCCTGCTCTTCGCGACGGCGCCGCTCACCGATTCGCTGCGCATCTCGGGCACGCCGCGCGTCACGATTCGCGTGGCCGCCGACCGGCCCGCGGCGAACCTCAGCGTCTGGCTCGTGACCCTGCCCTACGACTCGACGCAGATCGGCGCCGCCAGCCGCGCCGGTGTGGTCACGCGCGGGTGGGCCGACATCCAGAACCACGCGTCGCTCACGCGCGGCGGCCTCTACGCCTCGAAGCTGCGCGGCGAGCCGCTCGTGCCGGGGAGGTACTACGACCTGACCTTCGACCTCGAGCCCGACGACCAGGTCGTCCCCGCCGGGAGCCGCCTGGGGATCATGATCATGTCGAGCGACCCGGAGTTCACGCTCTGGCCCAGGGCGGGAACGCGGCTGACGGTGGATCTCGCGGGGACGTCGTTCTCGGTGCCGGTGGTGGGCGGCGGCGGCGCGTTGACGCGCGCGGGCGGCGTGCGGGCAAATCCCTGATTCCAGGCGAGACGCAACGCGGCGGAGCGCTCTCCGGAGAGCTGCGTCCCGACGGCGCCGCACGGCTTTCGTACCAGATCCGCGAGATCCGGTGCTGCACCAGCATCACTGAAGGGGTCACACGGAGGAACGGAGAAGAACAGAGGGAACGGAGGAACTGCGACGGAAGTTCTCCGTTTCCTCCGTTCTACTCCGCTTCTCCGTGTGACCGTTGTTGCAGTCAGGTGTTCAGCGCATCCGGTCTCTGCAGGCAGCCCGTTCGATCCGGCAGGGATGAACGAAAGCCCCGAGAGCGCAAACGCCGTCGGGGCTTTCGTCATCACAGTGCGCCCGGAGAGATTCGAACTCCCGACCTTCTGATCCGTAGTCAGACGCTCTATCCAGCTGAGCTACGGGCGCGTGGCTCACGGGCGACCTAAGTCGTTGTGAGTCGATAAGTTATCAGAACGTACGTCCAGAGTCAACCCCGGGCGCAAGGTGTTTGCTGGCAGCGGCTTGAGGACGAGTGGCGATGCGGACGGTCGTGGACCTGTGCTGGAGCGCTGGCCCGCGGATTGTATCGAGCGCCGCCGCACCATCAGCCCGTACCCGGATGCCCGCACTCACCCGCGCCGAACGCCTCGACCGCCTCCCGTTCACCCCTCTGCACCGCCGGCTCCTGGTCGTCGCGGGCGCGGGGTGGGCGATGGATGCCATGGACGTGGGGCTGATCTCGTTCATCATGGCCGCGCTGGCCCCGCAGTGGAATCTCTCCGCCGGCACCGTGGCGTGGATCGGGTCGGTGGGGTTCATCGGGATGGCGCTGGGGGCCTCGCTGGGCGGGAGCGTGGCCGACCGGGTGGGGCGGCGCACCGTGTTCGCGGGCACGCTGCTGATCTACGGCGTGGCCACGGGCGCGGCGGCGTTCTCGTGGTCGGTGGCGTCGCTCCTCGCCTTCCGCTTCCTGATCGGCTTCGGGCTGGGCGCCGAGCTCCCCGTGGCGTCCACGCTGGTGAGCGAGTTCGCGCCGGCGCGCATCCGCGGGCGGGTGGTGGTGCTGCTGGAGGCGTTCTGGGCGGCGGGGTGGATCCTTGCGGCGCTGATCGGCACCTTCGTGATCCCCCAGTCGGACGACGGCTGGCGGTGGGCGTTCGCGCTGGGCGCGCTCCCGGCGCTCTACTCGGGGGTGGTGCGCCGCGCGCTTCCCGAGTCGGTGCGCTTCCTGGAGAGCAAGGGCCGCGCGGCCGAGGCCGAGACGGTGGTCCGCCGCTTCGAGGCGCAGGCGGGGGTGGCGCCGCCGGCGGAAGAGACGCCCGCGGCGCCGGCGTCCGCGGCTGTCCGGGTGGGGCTGGGGCAGCTGTGGAGCGGGGGGCTGGCGCGGCGCACGCTGGCGCTGTGGCTGGTGTGGTTCGGGATCAACTTCGCCTATTACGGCGCCTTCATCTGGCTTCCCGCGCTGCTGGTGCAGCGTGGCTTTCCGCTGGTGAAGTCGTTCCAGTTCACGCTGTACATCACCCTGGCGCAGCTTCCCGGCTACGCGGTGTCGGCGTGGCTGATCGAGCGGTGGGGGCGGCGGCCCACGCTGGCCGTCTTCCTGGCGGGGTCGGCGGGCGCGGCGCTCCTCTTCAGCCAGGTGGGGTCCGACGCGGGGATCCTGGTGGCGGGGTGCCTCCTCTCGTTCTTCAACCTGGGCGCGTGGGGCGCGGTGTACGCCGCCACGCCCGAGGTGTATCCCACCTCGGTGCGCGCCACGGGCGCCGGGTGGGCGGCGGGGTTCGGCCGCATCGCCTCGATCCTGGCGCCGCTCTCGGTGCCGCCGCTGCTGGCCGCGGGCGGGGCACCGGCCGTCTTCGGCACCTTCGCCGCGTTCTTCGGCGTGGCGATCGCCGGCGCGCTGATGCTGCCCGAGTGGCGCGGGAGGGAGCTGGACGCGGGGTGACGGTTCCGCGAGGGGAAGGATGGGGATGCGGAGAGCCCCGGCGGTCGGTGGGCCGGGGCTGTTTCATCTCACCGGATCCCGCAAATCAGCCGGAGACCGGAAAGCTGCTCGACACGCAGCCTCCGGATCATCCCTCGCGCAGCACGCGCTTCAGGATCTTTCCCGTGGGGCTCTTGGGGATCGCGTCCACCAGCTCGATGCGGCGCGGGACCTTGTACGACGCCATCCGTTCGCGGCAGAAGGCCTCCACCTGGTCGGCCGTGAGCGACGCGCCACCCTGCGGCACCACGAAGGCGGCCACCGTCTCGCCCTTCGCCTCGTCGGCCAGGCCCACCACCGCGCATTCCTTCACGGCGGGGTGCGCGTACAGCACCTCTTCCACCTCGCGCGGCCACACCTTGAAGCCGGCGCAGTTGATCATGTCCTTCACCCGGTCCACCAGGTAGTAGAAGCCGTCCGCGTCGCGGTAGCCCACGTCGCCGCTGTGGAACCAGCCGCCGCGCAGCGCCTCGGCGCTTTCGGCGGGCCGGTTGAAGTAGCCCGGCATCACGTTGGGCCCGCGGATGCAGATCTCCCCCCACTCCCCATCGGCCACCTCGCGGTCGTCCGCGTCCACCACCTTCATCTCCACGTTCTCGATCGGCGTGCCGATGGAGCCCGGCCGGTGGACGTACTCGTGGTTGTACGCGGCGAACGGGCTGGTCTCCGTCAGCCCGTACCCCTCGTGCACCGCCAGCCCGAACGTCTGCTGCCACCGCCGCGCCACCTCCACCGGCATCGTGGCCGCCGCGCTGAAGCAGTAGCGCAGCTCCGGCAGGTCATCCGGCCGCAGCCCCGCGTTCAGCAGGTAGATGTAGATGGTGGGAACGGCGTACAGGTGCGTCATCCCCTGGTCTCGCAGCAGCCCCGGCGTGGTCTCGGGGTCGAAGCGGCGGTGGAGGAGCACGGTGCCGCCCGAGCTCAGCGCGGCGTTCAGGATGAAGTTCTGCCCGAAGCAGTGGAAGAGCGGGAGGAACAGCGCGTGCCGGTCACCCGGCCGCGAACCGACGCAGTGGCAGGTGGCGTGGTAGTTGGAGACCACGTTGCCGTGCGTGAGCACGGCGCCCTTCTGCTTCCCCGTGGTTCCCGAGGTGTAGAGGATCGCCGCCGGGTCGTCGCGCTCCATCTCCCGCGCGCGGAAGGTGTCGTTCCCGCCGGCGCACAGATCGGCCAGCGTGCGCTCGCCGGGCGCGTCGCCCTCGCACACCACCAGCTCGCGCAGCGACGGCAGCTCGCCTCGAAGCGGCGCCAGCTCGGGGAGGAGCGCGGCGGTGGTGAGCACCACGGCGGCGCCGCTGTCGGCCAGCAGGTGGCGCAGCTCGCCGGTCTTCAGCAGCGCGTTCAGCGACACGGCCACGGCGCCCAGCTTCTGCGCCGCCAGGTACGCCACGGCGAACGCGGGGACGTTCGGGAGGAAGAGCCCCACGCGGTCGCCGTGCTCCACGCCCAGCACCTGCAGCCCGTGCGCGGCGCGGCCCGCCATCGCCTCCAGCTCGGCGTACGAGATGGTGCGGCCCTCGAACTCGATGGCCGGCAGGTCGGCGAACAGCCGGGCCGAGCGCTCCAGGTTCTGCGCGACGTTCATGGCGACGGGGAGGACGGGGGAAGGGAGATTCGGACACGCCAAGCTAGGGACCGTCGTGTGACGCGGGTAGCCCGGTCCGTCGTCGTCATGCGGCGAACGGTCACGCGCCCGCACCGGTTCCGCACCGATCGCCGCGTCCGCCGGGCCCCGGCTGTCGTCTCCGGTGCGGGTGCGATAACTTCGCCGTACACCCGATTCGTTCGCATACGCAGCGGCCGCGCGCGTACACGCGCCGGCCGCGAGCTTTCGCATCAAGATGGTGCCGATGCTTCGACGCTTTGCCCTGGCCTGCACGCTGGCCACGTGCGCCACGCCCGCCGCCGCGCAGACCGCGGCGCCCGCGCAGGCGCCGCGGCTGCTGGTGTTCATCACCGTGGACCAGCTCCGGCCCGACTACTTCACCCGCTGGCCGGGGCAGCTCACCGGCGGGCTGGCGCGGCTGTGGAACGGCGGCGCGGCGTTCACCGACGCGCACCACGACCACGCCGTGACCGAGACGGCGCCGGGGCACGCCAGCGTGATGTCGGGCCGCTTTCCGCGCGGCACGGGGATCGTGAGCAACGAGTTCGGCGTGGGCGACCCGCGCTCGCCCCTGCTGGGGTCGAGGGCCGCAGGCGCCTCGCCCTCCCGCTTCCGCGGCACCGTGCTGGCCGACTGGATGCGGGCGAAGGACCCACGCACCCGCGTTCTGTCGGTGGCGCGCAAGGATCGCGGCGCCATCCTCCCCGTGGGCCGCGGGCGCCACACGGTGCTGTGGTACGCGCCCAACGGCACCTTCACCACCAGCACCTGGTACGCTAGCACGCTGCCGCCCTGGGTCCGCCGCTTCAACGCGCGCCGGCTGCCGCACTCGTACGCCGGCGTGCGCTGGGCGCCGCTCCTTCCCGCGCAGGCCTATCCCGAGCCCGACAGCGTGCCGGCCGAGGCGGGCGGAGTCGGCTTCACCTTCCCCCACGACGTCCCCCGCGACCCGAGCCGGGCCGCGGCAGACCTGGGGATGTTTCCGTTCATGGACGTGCTGACGCTGGGGCTGGCGATGGAGGGGCTGCGCTCGATGGAGCTGGGCCGCGGCCCGGCCACCGACGTGCTGGCCATCTCCCTTTCCACCACCGACGCGATCGGCCACCACTACGGCCCCGACTCGCGCGAGCTGCACGACCAGGTGGTGCGGCTCGACCGCGCGCTGGGGGCCTTTCTCGACTCGCTCTACGCCGTGCGCGACCCGGCTACCGTGCTGGTGGCGCTCACCGCCGACCACGGCGTGACGCCCTACCCCGAGGTGGCGGACCCCGCCAACGCCCGCGCCATGCACGTGAGCGACGGGCGGCTGCGCGCCTGGATGCGTGCCACCGCCCGGGAGTGGGGCGTGGACAGCACGGCCATCGACCCGGAAGTCGGGTCGCTGCGGCTGGACCCCGCCGCCTTCGCCCGCGCCGGGCGTGACCCGCGCGTGTTCGCCCGCGAGTACGTGGAGTTCGCGCGCACCGTCCGGGGCGTGCTGCGCGCGGACCTGTTCCCCGACGTGGCGGCCGACAGCGCGCGCGACCCGATCGCCCGCCGCTGGAACCACATGTTCCCGCGCGACCTGCCGTACTACGCCGTGGTGACGGTGCGGCCGGGGCACGTGTGGGGCCGCGGCTCGTACGCGCAGCACGGTTCGCCGCACGACATCGACAGCCGCGTCCCCATCATCTTCTACGGCGCGCCCTTCCGCCCCGGCAGGTACGACACGTTCGTCCGCACGGTCGACATCGCCCCCACCCTGGCGCGCGTGCTCGGCGTCCGCCCCACGGAGCCGCTGGACGGCCGCGTGCTGACGCAGGCGCTTCGCTGAACCGCGGTACGGGGGTACGGGGGGTACGAAGCATCAAAACGGAGCGGGGCCGGCGGTTCGCACGCCGGCCCCGCCCTGTTCTGCATCGCCGCCGGATGATCATCTCCCCCGTACCTCCGTAACCTCCGCACCCGGGATCAGTCCGCCCAGTCCGGATTGGTGAGGCTGGTCAGCACGTGGTCTTCCCAGCGGCCGTTGATGCGCAGGTAGTCGCGCGCGTAGCCCTCCACCTGGAAGCCGAGCGCCCTCAGCACGTTGGCGCTGCGGCGGTTGTGCGGCAGGTGGTTGGCCATGATCCGGTGCATCCGCAGCGTGCCGAACGCGTGGGGGATGGCCGCCCGCAGCGCCTCGCTCATGTATCCCTGCCCCTGGCGCGCGGCCGCCAGGTCGTACCCCAGGTAGCACGCCTGGAACGCGCCACGAACGAACTCGGAGAAGTTCAGCGTGCCGATCACCTGGCCCGGCGAGTCGTTGGCGAAGATGAACCGGCGCAGCGACCGGTCCGTTTCGGCCTGCTCGCGGTTGCGCGCGACCTGCCCGACCCAGAACTCGGCCGTGTGGAAACCATCCGGCCTGCGCGGCTCCCACGGCTCCAGGTGAGCGCGGTTCTCGTGATAGTACGCCAGGATCGCGGGCACGTCCGTCTCGTCCGCGAGGCGGATCGTGAGGCGAGGAGTGGTGATCGTCACGTCGGGGGGATGCGATGGCGGTGGTGAGTTGAGAGTTCCGGCGAAGGGGATGATACTTGTATACTTTGGGGATGAACACCACCTCTGATGCGGAGGAGCGATGTACAGGGTCGAACTGCAGAGCGTAGGGGACGAGCTGGTGGTGATCTTCCCGGGCGAGATGCTGGAGCGGATGAGCGTGGGCGAGGACGACGCGCTGTACCTGTTCGAGCGGGGCGGCGAGGTCATCCTTTCCGCGAACGCTCCGGAATCCGGAGAGCCGTGCGCGCCACCCCCTGAAGATGTGCTCACCTGACCCGGAAACCCGTGTCGCGGCGACCGCCCGGCCCCGGCCGGGATGGCGGCCGGCTCCGCGAAGGCCTACGTTGCGAGGGAGCAGGTGGCCTGCGACACCTCGACCGGCTTTCGGGCGGAAACGAGCTCGGCGCACCTGATCCCGACGAATGCGGCGCTTCCACCGGGGGCGCCGCGTCTCCGTAAAAGGACCCTGACATGCCCGCACTCTCCGCAGACGCGCTCCCAGAGCTGCTCGCGCCCCGCGGCTACGTTCCCGCCGCCGAGCCGCCGGCTTCGATTCCGGCTCCGAACGCCCGCACGGTGGACCTCGGCACCGGCGCCGTGGCGGACGAGGCGCCGCGTAGCCGGCTCGCGCGCCTGCTGGCGGATGCGGCCGCCGCCCGCGCGCGGATGGCGTACGACCAGGCCGCGGCGCTCTGCGCAGAGGGTGCCGCGGCGGCCCGCGACGCCGCGGACGGGGAATGGGCCGCGCGCTTCGCCGACGAGGCCGCCGCGCTCGGCCTCCTCTCCCCGCCGGGCGACGAGCCGCCGCTGGAGAGCGCCGGGCCCGGTGCGTCGGCGCACGGCGGACCCGCGCGTGGCCGGCAGCGGCTGAACGCCGCCATCGCGCTGGCGCTGGCCGGCGACCCCTCCGCGGCGCTGGCCGAGCTCGACGCGGCGGAGGCGGAGGTCGGCGCGGACGACGGCTTCGGGCGGCTGCTGGTGCTGCTGAACCGCGCGCAGGCGTGGCTCGAGCGCGGCGACCTGCGCCCCGCCACCGCCGCCGCGGCCGACGCCCTGCGCATGGCGCGGCGCGAGAAGCAGGAGTACTGGATCGCGCTCGCCGGGCTGTCGGTGGCGCTCACGCACCTGGCGCGCGGCCGGTACAACGAGGCGCGCGCGCGGCTGGGCGAGGCCGCACGCACCTTCGCCCGCCACGGCGACGCGCTGCGGCAGATCCAGTGTCACTACCTGCTGGGCGAGGTGGCGTACATCGGCGAGGATCCGATCCGCGCGGGGACCAACTACCGCGACGGCCTGGCCGTGGCCCGGCCGGCCGGCGCGCAGGCGTGGATCGAGCTGCTGACGCTCCGGTTCGAGCACCGGTAGCCTGCGTTCGGGGCACCGCCGCCCCGGCTGCGGAGGTGGGTGCGCTCGTGCTGCGCCACCGTCTTCTGCTGTCCAGTTGATACGTCTCAAAAAGATCTAACATGCCTTGATGAAGAGTGCCCGGATGCTCGCCCGGCGAGCACCGGGAGCCCGCGGTGATCCTCCCCTCCTCCGTGGTCCAGGTCCTCCACCAAACATCTGCACCCCAGCAGCCATCAGGCTTTTACCGCTAAGTCCCTGCCGCTCCGTCACCTCCGTACACCTCACCTCACGTCCCTTCGCGTGCGTCGTACCTGACTGACACGCCGGAACAAACGTTTGTCTTGACGAATGCTGTCCATATTTGCACCCTTGGTGCGCGGCGGGAATCAGGCGGCAAAGATGCGAAGCTCTGGCGCTCGGACACGGGCACTCCGTTCACTGCGCGCTGAGGCTCTGTCGAGGTGGTTCAGCAGTCCTGATCGAGAAAGATGCGGCCGCTCGGAAGGGGTGAGGGCCGCGAGGGTCGTGGGGGCGCGGAGTGCGCCCGGGATGCTCCCACCGGGGGAGCGCGTTCATTCACCCACACACAGGAGGTCATCATGCGCAAGCGAATCAACCTTTTTGCCCTGCTGGTGATCGCGGCCGGAGGCGCCGTGTTCGCCCGCCCCGTGCCCGCGGGCGCCACGTACTACAACCCGTGGACCAGCGGGACGAACGAGTCGTGCTGCCGCGCCTACAACGCGTTCGGGCGCATCGTGTCGGAGTGCTGCTCCGCGAGCGGATGCTACATCAACACCCAGGGCCGCTGCGCGCCGCTCGCGTAGGATCGTCGATTCGACCATTCACCCGGAGAACCACGATGAAGATGATCAACGCGATCGCGCTGGCCGTGGTGCTCGGCGGCGGGGCGATGCTCGCCACCCCGGCACCCGCCTCGGCCACCTACATCAGCCCGGTCCCCAGCGGCGGGGGAGGAACGGGAACCGGCGGCACGGGCGGCACCGGCGGAACGGGCACGACCACCGGTGACAGCGGCGGGGTGACGTACTGCTGCAGGAGCAACGGCGCGCAGTGCTGCTTCGTCAACGTCGGCTGCCAGACCAAGCCGGGGATGTGCGGCCCCTATCAGTGACCACGTCAGGGCGGCGCGCATGCGCGCGCCGCCCCAGTACCTCTTCATGAGCGATGAGCAAAAGACGATACCGCCGGGTGGCGGCAGCAATGTGTACGGCGGCCCTGACAGTCGCATCCTCTGCCTGCCGCGACTCGTCTGCGGAGGACGACGCGGTGGTGCATTACACGGCCGTCGAGCGCGCCCGCAGTGACTCCGCCGCCGAGTTGACCCAGGCCAGCTCGATCGCCGTGGACCGCCGCGGGAACGTCTTCGTGGCCGATCGGTCGGCAGTCCGGCTTTTCGGACCCGACGGAAGGTTGCTGCGCAGCATCGGCAGGCAGGGAAGCGGGCCCGGCGAGTTCGACTGGGTGGCGACGATCGGGCTGCTGCCGGGCGACAGCCTGTACGCCTTTGATATGGGGAGCGAACGCCTGACGGTGTTCGCACCCGGGACCTACCGCGCCGCGTATTCGACACGGATCGGGCAGAACCAGCTGTTCCCCGCCTACGACGCCCGGCTCGTTCAGGGAGGCCGCTTCGCGGTGGCGATGTTTGTGGCCGCGTACGGCTCGTTCGACGACCGCGAGACGAAGGGGCCGCGGAAGACCGTGGTCCGCCTGCTGAACGCCGACGGCTCGCTCCGCCGTGACTCGGTTCTGGCGGTACCCGAGCGCGAAAACCTGATCCTGCACAACCCCGAGGCGATCAGCATCAACCCCTTCGGCCGCAGGACCCACTTCGCATTCGCGAGCGGCGACCGGATCGTCTCCGCCTGGTCCGACTCGCTGAAGTTCGATGTGCACACCATCGAAGGCCGCCATGTCAGGACGGTGCGGCCATCGTACGCCCCACCGCGGCGGCCGATCACGTCGCACGACCGCGACAGCGTGAGCGCCGCGATGGCCAACGACATGGTTCCGGCACCTGTGCTCCAGCGCGCGCTGCTCCGCTATCCGGCGAAGACCTGGCCGCTCGTTCAGGACGTGATCGTCGACGACCAGGACCGCATCTGGGCGGGGATCACCGGCGGCGCCGGCGAGCCGCACCACTGGATGGCGTTCGACATGGACGGCGCGCGGGTGGCGCAGGTGGACCTGCCCGTGAACGCGCAGCTGCGGCTGGTGCGCGGGAGCACCGCGTACGTGGTGGAGACGGACGAGAACGACGTGCCCCAGGTGGTGGTCTACGACCTCAGGCCTTCGCGACCCCTCGCCCTCGGGCGCCGATGAACCCGCCGCTCTTTCGCGCCGGCGTGTGCCGGGCAACGGCGTGGGCATGCGCCGCCGGGTTCGTCTCGGCAGCGGCCGCCTGCCGCGAGCGCACGCCCGACGTGGCACAGCCGTTCGTCGCCTACACGGCCGTCGAACGCGCGCGCACCGACCCTGCGGCCGCCCTCACCTGGGCGTACGCGATGGACGTGGACCGGCGCGGCAACCTCTACGTGGGCGACCGGTGGACGATCCGGATCTTCGGCCCGGACGGTCGGGCGTTGGGCAGCGTGGGCCGGCAGGGACGTGGCCCGGGTGAGTTCGACGCGATCGCATCGGTCTCGCTGACGCCGGGCGACAGCCTGTTCGTGTTCGACGGCGGGCTGAGGCGGGTGACCCTGCTGGAGCCGGGCACCTGGCGCGCCGCGTACACGGTGCAGGTGGGTCGAGACCAGCTGCTCCCCCCGCTCCGCGTGCGGCGCGTTCGCGAGGGACGTTCGCTGTGGGCGGCATTCGAGTCGGCGTACATGCTGGGCGGCCAGACGAACCCGGGGCCGCGCGGCGCCAGCATCGTGGCGCGCCTGCTGAACGCGGACGGCTCGGGGGGAGGCGGCCCGGTGCTCTCGGTGCCGGGGCGCGAGAACCTGGTCTTCCGCGATCCCGACGCCGTGAGCCCCAACCCGTTCGGGCGGGTGACGCATCTCGCCTTCGCGAGCCGCGACCGGGTGGTGGCCCTGTGGTCCGACTCGCTGAAGTTCGACGTGTACTCGGCGGACGGCCGGCATCTGCAGACGATCCGGCCGGGCTACTCGCCGCCGCGCCGGCCGATCACGGCCGAGGAGCGCGACAGCGTGGTGGCCGAGCTGGCGGATGAGCTGGTGCCGGAGGCTTCGGTCCGCCGCGCCCTCGACGAGCACGGCGCCACCACCTGGCCGCTGGTGCAGGAGATGGTCGTGGACGACCAGGACCGCGTCTGGGTGGGGATCACCGGCGGGCGGGGCGAGCCGCACCGCTGGACCGCGTTCGACATGAACGGCGCGCGGGTGGCGCAGGTGGAGCTGCCCGTGAACGCGCTGCTGCGGCTGGTGCGGGGGAGCACCGCGTACGTGGTGGAGCTGGACGACAACGACGTGCCGCAGGTGGTGATCTACGACCTGAAGCCCACCTCAACCCATACGATCCGGCGATGAACCATACCCTTTTCTCGAATCTCACCACGGGCGTGCTGGTGACCTGCGCGGTGGTGATCACGGGCGCCGTGGTGCGGCGCGAGTTCTTTCCCCCGCGCCCGCTTGGCCCCGACATGAGCACGCGCAAGGTGGACAACTGGGAGGCGCTGACCTCGGCCGGGCAGTGGCTGGGGAACCCCAGGGCGCCGGTGCGGATCGTGGAGTTCTCCGACTTCCAGTGCCCCTTCTGCGCGAAGACGCACCCGATGCTCGAGGCCGTGCGCCGCCGCCACCCCGACCGTGTGGCCGTGCTGTTCCGCCACTACCCGCTGGACGAGATCCACCCGCACGCCCGGCAGGCGGCGGTGGCGTCGGAATGCGCCGGGGCGCAGGGGCGCTTCGGCGAGTACACCACCGCGCTGTTCGCGCAGCAGGACTCGATCGGCGCCAAGCCGTGGGCCCGCTTCGCCGCCGAGGTGGGGGTGCGCGACGCGGCCGCCTTCGACCGCTGCGTGGCCACGGCGCGAACGATGGCGAACGTGGACCGCGACGCGCGGGTGGCGCGCGAGACGAAGATCGAGGTGACACCCACGCTGGTGATCAACGGAACGCTGCGCCCCGGCGCGCTGACCGAGGAGGAGCTGGAGCGGCTAGTGGCGGAGGCGGGAGGGCGGTAGGCGGCTGTCGCCGGCCGTGTCGCCGCGGGCGGATCCGCCGCCCGCGTCCTTCCTCACCCGTCGCGCGCGTTGAAACCGATGGAGATGCCGATCACCCGGCGCGAGTTCGTCGCGCGGGGAGCCGTGGCCGTCGCCGGGCTGGCCGGAGCGGGGTGCGCTTCGCGAGCGGCGGACGCGCGGGCGCCGGGGCCCGCGCGGGTGGTGGTGGCCGGCGCGGGGCTGGCCGGGCTGGTGGCGGCGTACGAGCTGGTGCGGCGCGGGCACCAGGTGACCGTGCTGGAGGCACGCGACCGCCCCGGCGGCCGCGTGCACACGCTGCGCGACGGGTGGGATGACGGGCTCCACGCCGAGGCGGGCGCGGTGTTCGTTCCCGGCGACCACTTCCACACGGTGGGCTACGCGCGCGAGCTGGGGGTGCCGCTGGTGCCGGTCCCGGTTCGGCGCGGCGGGGGCGAGCGGTACTTCGTGCGGGGCCGCGCCGTCACGGTGGCGCCGGGGAGGCGCGCCGAGTGGCCGCTGGCGCTGCGCCCCGACGAGGCGGGGAGGGCGCCCGGCGCGCTGCTGGCCCGCTACCTGGACCCGCTGCTGGAGCGGCTGGGCGACCCGCGGCACCCCGCGTGGCCCGGCGAGGCGGCGCTGGCGCTGGACGGGATGAGCCTGGCCGAGCTGCTGCGGAGCCAGGGCGCGTCAGGCGCGGCGGTGGAGCTGGTGCGGCTGGGCTACCTGGACGAGTGGGGTGACGGGGTGGAACGCTGCTCCGCGCTCTTCCTGCTGCGCGACCGGGCGCTGCGGGGGCAGGGCGAGATCCACCGCGTGGAGGGCGGCACCGACCGGCTCCCACACGCGTTCGCCGCGCGGCTGGGCGCGCGGATCCGCTACGGCGCGGCGGTTCGCGCGATCGAGCACGCCGCTGGGGGCGTGCGGGTGGCGTACGAGCGCGGCGGGGTGCCACAGGCGGCGGCGGGCGACTACGTGGTATGCGCCCTCCCGTTCCCCGTGCTGCGGACGGTGCGGGTGTCTCCGGAGCTTTCGCCGGGAAAGCGCCGCGCGGTGGACGGGCTGCGGACGACCTCGGTGACGCGCGTGTACCTGCAGATGCGCGAGCGCTGCTGGGACGCGGCGGGCGCGGCGGTGCCCACCGACCTGCCGATCATGCACGCGGTGGATGCCACCGCGGGCCAGCCGGGGCGGCGCGGGATCCTGGAGGCGTTCATCACCGGGCCCAGTGCCCGGCGGGTGGCGGGGATGGACGCGGAGGCGCGCGTCCGCTTCGCGCTGGAGCAGGCGCGGCGGGTGCACGCGGGCGCGGCGCGCGCGTTCGAGCACGGCGCCTCCGTCTGCTGGGACGCCGACCCGTGGGCGCTGGGCGACTACGCCTGGTTCGCGCCGGGCGAGATGCGCGCGTTCCTGCCGCACCTGGCCACGCCCGAGGGGCGCATCCACTTCGCGGGCGACCACACCTCGGCGTGGCCCGGGTGGATGCAGGGCGCGCTGGCGTCCGGCATCCGCGCCGCGGACGAGGTGCACGCGGCCGCGTTCGCGACGAGCTGAGGCACGGCGGGCGATGCAGCGGGAACGAGCGGATGCGGGTCCGCCGTGAACATGCACATTGTGCTGGAACGGATGCTTTGCGACATTTCGATGGTGATTCGTTCGGCCGTCATCGGCCGCGTCGCGGACCCGGGTCCTGGGACGTCTGACTGGAAACCGAGGCATCGTCCACCGGCGGCTGAAGCCGCAGCAACAACGACGAAAAGCCTCGCAAACTGCGCGAGGCTCAAACGGCCCGGGGTCGCTGCTTCGTTCATCCTCTCGGTGGTGGCGCGGAGCGCGGTGGGGGACTCAGGAGGTGAGCCGGGCGCCCGTCGCTGGCGGAAACGCCACGATGCGTGAGGGATGCGCGCCCGGAGGGCCGGGACGGCGCCGCGCCCGACGGATACCCGAGGGATCGGCTGGATGGCTGGCGCGGCGGTGGCCCGGCTGCGTTGGGCACGGCGGTATCGTGCCCTACGCAGCGCGCAGCCCGGCCCGGAGCGCAGCGGAGGGACACGCCCGGATCCCCGCCGTTCAGCTTTGCCCGCCACCGTCTTCGCGACGCGCACGGGCAACCGGTTGGACGTGGACGGCATCGCACGTGTGGCCGAGAATGGCGTGCGAACGCGCAGGACGCACGTTTGCCGCCGAACGGTTGTACAATCGCCGCGGGGGTGTTTAGATTGTTCCACCCCGCATGAACAGATGGCGCCCGCCGCGCTTTCTCCCCGGCCGCCTGCATTCTCATGTCCCTCCGCAAAACTCTCGTGCTCGCCGGCGCGCTGGCGCTGACCGTTGCCGCATCGGCCGGGGTGTACGGCCGCATCCGCGCCGCGTCGCCCTCGGCGGACGCAGGCGAAGACGGCGCGCGCACGCCGCGGCCGCGCACCTCGGCGTCGGGGTCGTTCAGCACCGACGTGGCGATCCCCGTGAGCGGCGTGGCGGCGGTGCGCGACACGCTGGTGGTGTCGGTGTCGGCCGCGGGGCAGGCCGAGGGGTGGAAGAAGACGGTGGTGGTGGCGCAGGTGGCGGGGCGCATCGCCACCCTCCCGGTGCGCGAGAACGACGCGGTGGGCGCGGGGCGGCTGCTGGTGGGGCTGGACGCGGCGGAGTACGGGCTGGCGGTGGAAGAGGCGCAGGCCAGCCTGCGCCAGGCGCAGGCCGCCTACCGCGAGGGCACGCTGCTCGACGAGGAGATCCGCGACCCGCGCGTGCGCGCCGAGCGCGCGGCGTTCGTGCGCTCGAAGACGGGCGTGGACGCGGCCGAGGTGCGGGTGCGCAAGGCGCAGCTCGACCTGTCGCGCACGCGGCTGAGCGCGCCGTTCGGCGGGCGCGTGGCGAGCCTGAAGGTGGTTCCCGGGCAGTGGGTGCGCGCGGGCGACGAGCTGATGACCATCGTGTCGCTCGACCCGATCCGCGTGGAGGTGCAGGTGCTGGAGAGCGAGGTGGGGCTGCTGCAGCCGGGCCGCAGGGCGCGGGTGAGCTTCGCTGCGTTCCCGCAGCCGTTCACCGGCACGGTGGAGACGATCAACCCCATGGTGGAGAGCGGCACGCGCACGGCGCGGGTGACGGTGGTGGTGCCCAACCCCGGCGGGCGGATCCTTCCCGGGATGTACGCGCGGGTGGCACTCGAGGCGCAGCGCTTCGCCGACCGCGTGCTGGTGCCCCGCAGCGCGGTGCTGGAGCGCGACCGCCGCTCGATGCTCTTCGTGTACGACGAGCAGGGGAGCCAGGCGACCGCCAAGTGGCGCTACGTGACAACCGGCCTGCAGAACGACGCGCTGGTCGAGATCGTCCCCAATACCGACACCGACAGCGTGAAGCCCGGCGAGGTGGTGCTGACCGAGGGCCACTACACGCTGATCCACGACGCGCGCGTGCGACTGACGGACGGCGTGAGGGGGAGCTCGGCCCCGTCGCGGCCGTAGGAAATCGGCTCCTACCCGGGTGCCCGAGGCCGATCGGGGCTGAGCCGGGGCCGGGCTGGCCCGAGGGTGGCCGGGGCTCGCCCGGGCGGTTGAAACCGCGGCAACGACTACACGAAGTCCCCCTGCGGGGACTACTGGCGGCGGTGCGGCCGCGGGGTCGGAGCGCGGTGCCCGGCGTTCATCACCGCCCGCACTGCTCCTGAGGCCGCATCGCGCGGGGATGACGGCGTGCAGTCCGCGAAGGCGGACTTCCCGATGTTCCAGCCGCCGGTTTCAACCGGCGGCTGGGCCCGGCGGATCGACCGGGTAGCCCGCCGGCTCTCGAATCTTCGCAGTTCCCGCGGTTCCCGACGCATCGTTCCTGAACACCCGTCCAGCCAGAGCGAGCCCGGACGTTGTCCCTTCCCCGCATCTCCATCCAGCGGCCCGTGGCGGTCGCGATGTTCTTCCTGGGGGTGGTGTTCCTGGGGGTGCTGTCGTTCGTGCGCCTTCCCATCGACCTGCTGCCCGACGTGGCGTATCCGCGGCTGGTGGTGTACACCACCGACGCCAACGCCGCGCCGGCCGAGGTGGAGCGGTTCATCACCGAGCCGGTGGAGCAGGCGGTGAGCACCGTGCCCGGCGTGCAGAAGGTGGAGAGCGTCACGCGCGAGGGGTATTCGCTGGTGACCGCGCGCTTCGCGTGGGGCACCGACATGGACTTCGCCGCGCTGAACACGCGCGAGAAGCTCGACAACATCCGCGACGCGCTCCCCGAGCTGGCGTCGCGCCCCGTGGTGCTGCGCACCGACCCGCGCAGCGAGCCGATCCTGGCGGTGAGCGTGGCCGGCGAGCGCGACCTGCCGCAGCTGAAGGAGCTTTCCGAGGCGGTGTTCCGGCGCCGCCTGGAGCAGATCGACGGGGTGGCGCAGGCGGCGGTGACCGGCGGGGTCGAGCGCGAGATCCACGTGGAGGTGGACGCGCGGCTGCTGGAGAGCTACGGCCTCACCATCGACGACGTGGCGAAGGCGCTGGCCGACGCCAACGCCAGCGCCCCCGGCGGCACCATCCGCCGCGGGCGCTACCGCTATTCGCTGCGCACTCTGGGCGAGCTGCAGAACGCCGCCGAGATCGCCGCGGTGCCGGTGCGCCGCGCGTCGTCCGCGAACGCGGCGGGGAGCGGCTCGGCGGAGGGTGGTGCGTCGCTCCCCGGCGTGGTGCTGGTGCGCGACGTGGCGCGGGTGGAGGACGGGTTCCGCGAGCGCGAGTCGATCGCGCGCTTCAACGGCACCGAGAGTGTCGGCCTCCTGGTGTTCAAGAACGCCGGCGCCAACACCGTGCGGGTGGCCAGGGAGGTGGACCGCGTGCTCGCGCAGCTCCGGCGCGAGTACCCGGGGGTGACCATCGAGGTGGCCACCAGCCAGGCCGGCTTCATCTCCGACGCGCTGGCCAACGTGGTGCAGGAGGTGGTGCTGGGCGGGATACTGGCCTTCCTGGTCCTCTTCCTCTTCCTGCGCGAGCTGCGCTACCCGGTGGCGGTGGCGCTGGCCATCCCCATCTCGCTGGTCTCCACCTTCGCGCTGCTGCAGGCGGCCAACGTCTCGCTCAACATCATGAGCCTGGGCGGGCTGGCGCTGGGGGTGGGGATGCTGATGGACAACAGCATCGTGGTGCTGGAGAACATCTTCCGGCACCGCGAGATGGGCGCGCGCGCCGCCACCGCCGCCGCGCTGGGCGCGCAGGAGGTGCAGCGCGCCATCACCGCATCGACGCTCACCACCATCGCCGTCTTCGGCCCGATCGTCTACATCGAGGGGGTGGCCGGGCAGCTCCTGGGCGCACTCGCCCTCTCCGTCGCCTTCTCGCTCCTCGCCTCCATCGTGGTCGCGGTCACCCTCCTCCCCGCGATCGCGGCGCGGTGGGGAGAAGACGGGCCGGCGGACCGCGCGCGCCCCAACGTGGCGGTGCGCGCGCTGCGCCGGCCGCTGGACGCCTTCGACCGCGGCTTCGCGCGCTTCACCGGGTGGTACGAGCGGCTGCTGGAGGCCGGGATGCGGCACCGCGGGCGGACGATGGCGATCGCGTTCGGGCTGCTGGCGGTGGGGGTGGTGATCGCAGTGCGGCTCCCGCGCAGCGTCCTCCCCGAGGTGGACCAGGGCGAGTTCCGCGCGCGCATCGAGCTGCCGCGGGGAACGCCGCTCGAGACCACGGCGGAAGAGGCCGCCCGGCTGGAGCGGGCGTTGCGCGCCGACCCGGCGGTGGAGGCCGTCTTCACCCGCGTGGGCCGCCAGATCGCCGCGGCGGGGATGGACGACCGCGAGAGCGGGCTGAACACGGCCACCCTGGAGGTGCGGCTGAAGGACGGCGAGCGCACCGCCGACGCGCTCGCCCGGCTGCGGCCGCGGCTGGCCGACTACCCGGCAGGGACGGTGGCGCTGGAGAGCGGGCAGGCCACGGCGCTGGGGCGGCTGCTGGGCGGCGGCGAGAGCGACCTGTCGGTGCGCGTGCGCGGGCACGACCTGGACGCCGCGATGGCCCACGCCGCCCGGGTGCGCGAGCGGCTCGACTCCGTCGCCTCCATCGCCAACGTGCGCGTGGGGAGCGAGCTGGGGCAGCCCGAGATCCGGGTGGAGATCGACCGCGAGCGCGCGGCGGCCTACGGGGTGGACCCGCAGCGCATCGCCGAAAGCGTGGAAAGCTATATGAAGGGGAAGGAGGCCACGCAGCTGGTGGACTTCGACCGCAAGGTGCCCGTGGTGGTGCGCCTTCCCGAGGAGGCGCGCAGGTCGGCCGAGACGCTGGCGCTGCTGCGCGTGGACGGGGTGCCGCTGCGCGAGCTGGTGCACGTGCGCACCGCCAGCGGCCCCGCCGAGATCCGCCGGGAGGACCAGGGGCGCGTGGTGACGGTGATGGCCGACGTGCCCGCGCCGCACGGGCTGCGGGTGGAGATCGGCGGCGAGAACGAGGAGATGCGGACGGGGTTCCGCGACCTGGCGCTGGCGTTCCTCCTCGCCCTCGCGCTCTGCTACATGCTTCTCGCGGCGGAGTTCGAGAGCC
The DNA here is from genome assembly GCA_036399995.1 of Longimicrobium sp. GTDB lineage: Bacteria > Gemmatimonadota > Gemmatimonadetes > Longimicrobiales > Longimicrobiaceae > Longimicrobium. Next base: position 20,449 of record DASWMA010000309.1, read on the forward strand.
TGCTGCACCCCTTCATCATCCTGCTGGCCGTGCCCCTGGCGGCCGTGGGCGCGGCGGGCGCGCTGTGGATCGCCGGCGCGGGGATCAACACCATGAGCCTGATCGGGATGGTGATCCTGGTGGGGATCGTGGACAACGACGCGGTGGTGAAGGTCGACTTCATCAACCAGATGCGCCGCCAGGGGATGGACCGCCACCAGGCGATCCGCGCCGCCGGCCGCGCGCGCCTGCGCCCCATCGTGATGAATACCGTGACGGCCATGCTGGGGCTGCTGCCGATGGCGCTGGCGCTGGGCCCCGGCGGCGAGCTGCAGGCGCCGCTGGCCATCGCGGTGTTCGGCGGCCTGCTGAGCGCCACCGCGCTCACGCTGGTGGTGATCCCCGTGAGCTACGACCTGCTGGAGGAGCTGAAGGAGCGGGTGATGGGCCGCCCGCGCACCCCCTCGGCCGCGGCGGAGGATGAGCCCGCGGCCGCGCCGCCTCCTCCCGTCCCCGCGGGAGCGGTGGCGGACGCCGGGGCGGCGCAGGGGGCTCCGGGGGTGGTAGCCGGGGACTGAATCCGGGGGAATCGTCGCATTCGAAGTTAAGATTGTCGCTTGGGACCGGTTGGATGTCGGATAAGGTGCGGGAAGCACCGGGACGATGTACGTCAATTGTCTCGTGAGTGCTTTCCGCCGGACCGGCCACGGTGCGGCGGGCTACGACTCCTGCCCCCTTGTGGAGGTGCTCCCATGCGAACCCGTCGAATGCTCCCGCTCGCCCTGTTCCTGGTGGGAACGGCGCCGCCGGCCGCGGCCCAGGCCCGTGCGCAGCCCGCCGCGCGTGCCATCACCCAGGAGCGCGCTGCGGCGCCGCGGCTGCACATGACCGAGGTGTTCCGGGTGGGGAGCGCCGACGGGCGCGACGCCTTCGGGCGGGTAATGGACGCCACGCTGGACCGCCGCGGCCGGCTGCTGGTGGCCGACGATCAGAACCACCGCGTGGTGGTGTTCGGCCGCGACGGGAAGTTCGTGGGGTACGTGGGGCGGCAGGGGAACGGTCCCGGCGAGCTGCAGGCCCCCTGGCTGGTGGCGGCCTGCGCGCTCGACAGCATCTTCGTGTACGACAACGCGCAGGCGCGGATCAGCGTGTTCGGCCCCGACCTGCGCTACGCGCGCTCGTTCCGCGTGCCGCCGCAGTGGCTGATCAACGGGATCCGTTTCCTTCCCGACGGCCGGCTGCTGGTGGCCGCGTACGGTCGCGACGAGCCGGGAACGCTGCACGTGTTGACCCGCACCGGGCAGCGCCAGCGCACCTTCGGCCCGCGGCCGGTCCGGCGCGACCTGGCCGGCTTCGAGGCCAGCCTGCTGGGTGGAAACGTGGACGTGGCCGGCCGCAGCATCGTCTACTCGGCCAAGAGCCCGTACGAGGTGTGGTTCTTCGACCTGGACGGGCAGGCGCGGGGCAGGTGCACCGGCCCGCGGGGATGGACCACCGACCCGCAGTCGGTGGTGCGGACGGCCGGCGCCGCCGTGTCGCTCGACTGGCAGCGCTTCGTGCACTCCACCAACGTGATCGCGCTGGGCGACGGGCTGATCCTGAACCAGGTGCTGGACCCGGGAAACGACCGCTCGCAGCTGGACCTGGTGACCGCCGACTGCCGCCTGCTGCGGCGCACCACCACCGACCCGCCGATGAACGTGCGGGCCGGCGTGGGCACCCGGATGGTGGGGGTGCGCAACGTGGAGTACCCCGAGGTGGTGGTGTACGAGCGGCGGATCGGGCGGTAGCGGCGGACGGCGCGCGGGGGACGGCTCACCTTCTCCACCTGGAGGACGACATGAGACCCATCTCCCTGATCATCGCCACGGCTGCCCTGCTGCTGGCCTTTCCAGTGCCGGCCGCGGCGCAGTGCACCTGGGGCTGTGCCTGCCGAGAGAGCGCCTGCGGCTGCAACTCTACCGGCTCCGGCAGCGGCTGCGTGAACGGCGGCAACGGCTGCGTGGTGTACCGCTGCGCCGCCGAGGAGGGCCCGGTGGTGCTGGCGCCCGACGGCTCGGCCGCGCGGCCGGCGCTGGACGGCACGGGCAAACCGGCGGAGATGCGGACGCTGTTCGCCGCCGCGCCGGTGCAGAGCCGCTGGGAGTACCGCGCGCCCGGGCGCTCCGTGGCGCGGCACTGCAGCGGCATCGTGGTGGCGCGCTACTTCGACCGCACCGCCGCGGCCGACGTGCGCCGACGCCAACGCACGCTGACCATCTGACCTCGAAACGGGCCCTGACCTTCGACGTTTTCGTTCGCCGGCCCCCGCGTGCCGGCCGCTACCCCCGATCCGCGGGGCCGTGCGCGTGGCGCGGCCCCGCTCGCCGCGTCCGCCGGCACCGCGCGGTGCGGCGATGATCCGCTTTTCCATCCGCCGCCCGGTGGCCGTGGCGATGGGGTACCTGGCGCTGAGCCTGCTGGGGGTGGCCAGCTGGGTGAAGATGCCGGTGGAGCTGCTCCCCGAGACGGAGCTTCCCCGGCTGCGGGTGACGGCGAGCTGGCGGGGCGCCGGCCCCGAGACCACCGAGGCGTTCCTGACCTCGCCGATCGAGGCGGCGGTGCAGCAGGTGCGCGGGGTGGAGAAGGTGGAGAGCGTGTCGGAGGAGCGGAACGGCGCCGGGATGGCCACGGTGGACGTGCAGTTCACCCGCGGCACCGACATGAACTTCGCCCGGCTGGACCTGTCCGAGCGGCTGGCGGTGCTCGAGGAGCAGCTTCCGCAGGGCGCGCAGACGCCGCAGGTGCAGCCGTACGTGCCCCCCGAGTTCGCCCGCCAGCGCAAGCCCTTCCTCCTCTACACCATCACCGGCCCCTACACCCCCGAGGCGCTGCGCCGCCACGTGGACGACCACCTCGCCCCCGACCTGCGCCAGGTGGGCGGCGTGGCCGACGTGCGCGCCTGGGGCGGGCGCGACCGCGTGCTCGAGGTGGAGCTGGACGAGACGCGGATCCTGGCGCTGGCGCTGGAGCCCGAGCTGGTGCGCACCCGCGTGCAGCAGCTCGAGTTCGTGCGCGAGGCGGGCGCGGTGTGGCAGGGGGGGATGCTGTACACCGTGGCGATCCGCGAGCGTCCCGAGTCGGTGGCCCAGATCCGCGCGATGCCGCTGCTGACGGACCAGGGGCGCGTGGTGCGGCTGCACGACGTGGCCGTGGTGCGCGACACGTACGACGACCCGCAGAGCCTCTACCGGATCGACGGCGCGCCCGCGGTGTCGCTGCAGGTCTACAAGGAGGCCGGCACCAACGTGGTGCAGGTGGCCGAGCGGGTGAAGGCGCGGCTGCGCCAGACGCGTGGCGCGCTCCCCTCCGGGGCGCGGCTCATCCTGGACCAGGACGAGAGCGAGGCGGTGGCCACGCAGCTCACCGACCTGCGCTGGCGGGCGCTCTCGTCGGCCTTCGTGGTGTTCCTGGTCCTCTTCGCCTTCCTGCGCTCGTTCCGCTCGGCGGCCATCGTGTTCAGCAGCATCGCCTTCGCGGTGCTGATCACGCTCAACCTGATCTACTTCGGCGGGCTCACGCTGAACGTGCTCACGCTGATGGGGCTGGCGATGGGCTTCGGCGTGGTGATCGACAACGCGGTGGTGGTGCTGGAGAACATCTACCGCCGCGCACGCCCGGGGCAGGACCCGGCCGACGCGGCGGAGCGGGGCGCGAGGGAGGTGGTGCTCCCGGTGCTGGCGGCCACGGCGACCACCGTCATCGTCTTCGTCCCCTTCGTGTACCTGCAGGGCGAGGTGCGGGTCTTCTACGTCCCCCTCGCCATCGTGGTGGCGCTGACGAACCTGGCCTCGCTGCTGGCCACGTTCTCGTTCACCCCGGCGCTGGCGGCGCGGCTGCTGGGGGGGCGCACGCTCAGCATCCACCGGCGCGGCGACGGGCGCGCGTGGTACGTCCGCGCGTATGCGGAGATGGTGGGGTTCACGCTGCGCCGGCCGTGGGTGGCGCTGCTGGTGCCGCTGCTGCTGCTGGGGGGCTCCGGGTTCCTCTTCCACAAGTACGTCACCCGCGGCACGCTCTGGCGGCCGTGGTACAGCGAAGACTCGTACATCCGCATCTCGTTCGAGCAGCCGCGTGGCGAGGAGATGGGCAACACCGACGCGCTGGTGCGGCAGTTCGAAGACAGGCTGGCGGGGATGCCGGAGGTGTCGCGGTTCACCACGCAGGTGTACCCGCAGGCGGCCGAGATCCGGGTCGATTTCCCCGACTCGCTGCAGGCGACGGCGATCCCGGTGGCCATCAAGGAGCAGATGGAGGCGTACAGCCACCTCTTCGGCGGCGCCGAGGTGCGCGTGTACGGCTACGGGCCCTCGTTCTACGGCGGGGGCGGCTCGCCGCCCAACTACAGTATCCGCGTCCTTGGCTACAACTACGAGACGGTGCGCGCCATCGCCGAAGACCTGGGCGAGCGGCTGAAGCGCTTCTCGCGGATCCAGGAGGTGGACACCAACGCCAGCGGCCAGTGGTTCGAGCGCGACAAGGCGACGGAAGTGGTGGTGCGGCTCGACCGGGCGCGGCTGGCCACGCACGCGCTGTCGGCGCAGGACGTGGTGCGGCGCGTGGCCGCGGCGGTGGGGCGCGACTCGCGCCGCTCGTACCTGCGCGTGGGCGACGAGGAGCTGTTCCTGTCCGTTCGCCTGGCGGGAAGCGGCACGCTGGACGTGCGGCAGCTGCACGACCTGACCATCCCCGTTCCCGGCGGCGAGCCGGTGCGGCTGTCGGACGTGGCCACGGTGGGCGAGCGCGAGGTGCTGTCGCGCATCCTGCGCGAAGACCAGCAGTACCAGCGCACGGTGGCCTACGAGTTCCGCGGCCCCGCCAAGCTGGGCGACAGGATGCAGGCCGCGGTGGTGGCCAACACGCGGCTGCCGGCGGGCTATCAGGTGATCGGGCGCGAGGAGTGGCGCTGGAGCGAAGACGAGCAGGGGCAGATCTACGGCGTGCTGGCGCTTTCGCTGGTGCTGGTGTTCATGGTGTGCGCGGGGCTCTTCGAGTCGCTGCGCCAGCCGCTGTGCGTGCTGCTGACGGTGCCGATGGCGCTGATCGGAGTGTTCCTGGTCTACTTCTTCACCGGCGCCTCCTTCACCCGCGAGGCGTTCATCGGGGTGATCATGATGGGCGGGGTGGTGGTGAACAACGCGGTGCTGCTGATCGACCGAATCAATCAGATCCGCCGCCACGACGGCGCGCCGCTGCGCCACGCCATCCTGCAGGGCACGCTGGAGCGCGTGCGGCCGATCCTGATGACCAGCGCGGTCACCATCGTGGGCCTCCTCCCGCTGGTGCTGTTCAGCGAGGCGGCCGACGCCAACATCTGGAACGCGCTGGGCTATTCGCTGCTGGGCGGCCTGGCGAGCTCCACGATCCTGGTGCTGACGGTGACGCCCGCGCTGTACCTCCTCTTCGAGCGCGGCCCCGAGCGGCGGCGCCTGGCGAAGCTCACCACCAGCGCCACGATGCCGGTCCCCGCGATCCGGCCGGCGGAGGCGTTGCGGGCGTGATCCTTACCCTTGCAGTGAGATCAATCGAGGCGAGGGGGCGGATGGGGATGGGGATGAGGTTGGGGATGGCGATGGTTTGGGCGCGAAGATGCGAGTGAACTCGCGGCTACAACGGCACGCAGTCCGCCTTCGCGGACTTCTCGATGCGGCCTCGACGGAGTGCCGAAGGGCCGGCATCGAGCCGATCGGTGCGATGCCTCTTCCGCACTCCATCACCGCGGCCGAGCGGTGCCGGTAGTCCGCGAAGGCGCCGCGAAGGCGGACTTCGTGTGGTTGTTGCAGCGAATTCATTCGCCCTGTGTCGACAGCGCCAGAAACAAAAGCGGACCGGCGCGATGATGATCCCCGCCGGTCCGCTTTCGTTTTCACCTCGCCTGACGACCGTCGTTCACATCCCGACCATC
>DASWMA010000310.1:0-6840 GCA_036399995.1 Longimicrobium sp.
TACACGCCGCCGGGCGCCGCGCGCGCCACGTCGAAGCGTGCCGGGGGGCGGGGCACCGTGCCGTCCTCCAGCCAGGCGAGGGCGGTCCGCCGTACGACCTGCGCGGGGTGCAGCCCGTCCGGGAGCCGCGAGCGCCGCCACGCGGGCCTGATCGCGAGGTGCGGGCGGACGTACTCCGGGTAGTCGAACAGCTCCTCGCGCGTGGGGTCGAACACCGACTCCACCCGGAACCCCAGCGACTCGGCCCACTCGCGGCCACCCTGGCCGGGGAACTCCAGCAGGCACGCCAGCCCCTCCACCGTGTAGCCCTCCTCCTCCAGCGCCCGCACCGCCTTGAAGAACGATGTCCCCGTGGAGAGGCAGTCGTCCACCACCACCACGGGACGGGTGCGGTCACCGACGCCTTCCACCAGGCGGCCGGCGCCGTGCGCCTTCCTCTGCTCGCGCACCGCCAGCCCGTGGTAGCGCCCTTCGCCCAGCACCACGCAGGCGGTCACCAGCGGAAGCGAGGTGTACCCGTGGCTCGCGATCTGGGTGGACGAGAAGGAAGCGAGGCGGTCCAGCAGGCAGCGCCCGGCAAGGGTTGCTCCGCGGTGGGTGAGACTGAAGCCCCATCCGTAGAACATCCACGGCAGGATGCGCCCGGAGCGGCTGCGGAGCGGGCGGGCGGGCGTGGAGGTGACGCAGCCGTGCTGACGGATCAGGCGGCGCAGCTCTTCGCGAGGATCGGAAGGAGGGACCAACGAGGGGGCCGGAAGCGGGGGCGGACCGAGGCGGATCACGCCCCGGCGGGTGAGGCGGCGCGAGGCCGGTTCGCCAACGATACGTTCGAAAGCCGGACGGAAGCAACAGAAACGTCGATCATCCGCTCCTGCGCCCCCCGCCCGGCGAGCGCGGTCGCGGGATGCGCGGCGGCCGAGCGTATGCGGCGAAGCCTGCGCATCGCGGTGATGCATGGGCTCGCGCGTGGATGTCGGACATTCCACTCCCTGGCCCCGCAGCAGCCGAAGCGGGTCCGGGCGATGCTGTCGTCCGACCCGGCGCCGCGCGGGGGAGGGGGCGATGCCGCAGGTGCTGGTTGCCGCGGGGGCCGTCGTGACAGGCCCGTACCATGCCCCTCGCCACCGGCGCCCCGTCCGAAGATCTTCACCTCACCCAGTTGGGACGGGTTTACGCCGCGGCGTCCATGTCCCGCGGGTGCGGCCCCCGCGCAGGAACTGCCGCATCCCTCTCGCCGGGCCGTGCGATACGAGCCCTGTCGTGCCACGACGAAATCTCGCCGCTCCGGTCCATGGATGGAGCGTTCCGGAGCCGCGGCGGACGAACCGCGGGGGAGCGTGATCGATCCGCCGCGTCGAGGCTTCCGGCGCGTTCATCATTTTTCGCGGCCGCCAGAGGGCGTGCGGGACGAATCGCATCCTGGCCGCGCGTCGGAGGTGCGCCCCGCTGTCTCCCTCCCACCCGTCTCCATCCCGCCCAAGTCGTTCACAGGCGCAAAGTTGCGCCTGTAACAAGAGTTTCTGCGGCACGCTTCTCGCAGAAGGGACCTCGCCCGGTGCACGAAAATGTAGCAGGGCGCGGCGATCACCCCCGGCTGTCCGGAGCCGGCGCCGCATGCTGCGGGCAGAGTTTACAGGGAACCCGAGAAGAGCACACCCGCCGCGAGGCGGGGCCGCAGAGCCAGGGGTCTCCGCGCCGTACGGAGACGGCCCAGCCGCCGAAGGTGAGAACCGATATGAAGCACTCGCACGCCCTGCCCAGCGTTCCGCCCGCCGTACCGGCGCTTCGGCGGCGTCCCACCAACGCGGTACCCCGGCTTTCCGAGCGGCAGGAGCGGATGATCCGCGCCCTCGCCGTGGTCACGCTCGCCTACTGGAGCTACTACATCATCTGGCGCTGGGGGTGGACCCTCAACTGGCAGGCGTGGTGGTTCTCGGTGCCGCTGGTGATGGCCGAGACCTGGGGGCTGATCTCGGGCTTCGTGATGGTGCACTCGGTGTGGCGCCTCCGGCACCGCACCCCGCTCCCGGCGCCGCCGGGGCTCAGCGTGGACGTGTTCATCACCTGCTACGACGAGCCGCTGGAGGTGATCCGGCGCACCGCCGTGGGCGCGCGCGCCATCCGCTACCCGCACCAGACCTGGATCCTCGACGACGGCCGCCGCGACGAGGTGAAGGCGATGGCCGCCGAGCTGCGCGTGGGCTACCTGCGCCGCGAGAACAACCAGCACGCCAAGGCCGGCAACCTGAACAACGCCCTCAAGCACACCACGGGCGAGTTCATCCTGCAGCTCGACGCCGACCACGTGCCGCTCCCCCACATCCTCGACCGGGTGCTGGGCTTCTTCGCGGCCGACCCGAAGCTGGCGTTCGTGCAGACCCCGCAGGACTTCTACAACACCGACGCCTTCACCTACAACGTCAACGAGACCTCGCGGCGGATCTGGGAAGAGCAGCGCCTCTTCTTCGGCGTGATCCAGCCGGGGAAGGACTCGCTCAACGGCAGCTTCTTCTGCGGCTGCAGCGCGGTGATCCGGCGCGAGGCGCTCGACTCGATCGGCGGCTTCAGCACCGCGACCATCACCGAAGACATCGAGACCTCGCTCAAGCTGCACGGGGCCGGGTGGAACAGCGCCTTCTACGGCGAAAGCCTGGTGTACGGGCTGGCCGCGCACAGCGCGGTGGCGTTCCACACCCAGCACCTGCGCTGGGGGCAGGGCGGGATGCAGGTGCTCAAGCGCTTCAACCCGCTCACCTTCCCGGGGCTCACGCTGTCGCAGCGGATCAGCTACTTCGGCTCGCTGACGGCGTACGTGGGGGGGGTGCAGAAGCTGGTGTACTTCGCGGCGCCGCTGGTGTTCTTCATCACCGGCGTGCTCCCCATCAACGCGTTCAACGCCGAGTTCCTGCTGCGCTTCATCCCCTTCCTGCTGCTCAGCTTCCTGCTCAGCGAGTCGCTGGCGCGGGGGCGCAGCAGCACCTGGGTGGCCGAGCGCTTCCACATGGTCAAGTTCTGGACGTACACGCGGGCGGTGCTCTCCGTCTTCAGCCGCAAGCCGCAGACGTTCAAGGTGACGCCCAAGGGCCCCGGCCACGTTCCCTTCCAGACCTACGCGCCGCAGATGGTGCTGATGGTCGCGACGGTGGTGGCCATGGTGTGGGCCACGGTGGCCAGCGCGGCCGGGTGGGTGGAGTACCCCGGCTACGGCTGGGCCTCGCTCTCGTTCATCAGCAACGGCTTCTGGGCGGCCATCAACTTCGCGCTGGCCTTCTCGGTGGTGCGCCACTCGCTGAAGGTGCGGCAGCAGCGCAGCGACCACCGCTTCCGCGACCGCTTCCCGGTGAGCGTGCGCGTGGCGCGCGAGGGCGGCCGGGTGACCCGCGCGCACGTGGCGCTGGCGCAGGACCTGAACCCCTCGGGGATGAGCTTCCGCGCCACCACGCCGCTGGCCGAGGGCACGGCGCTGCGGCTGACGCTGCCGCTCAGCACCGCCACGGTGAACGTGAAGGCCACCGTGCTGCACTGCGACGAGGTGAAGCAGAAGGGGAAGCAAGGCTACTGGCGGATGGGGGTGCGCTTCCAGGACGTGCCGGTGAACGTACGCGACCAGATCGAGCTGCACTGCACGCAGCACGCGGTGCCGCTCGAGCAGTCGCTGTACGGCTTCGCCTCCACCGCGGGGCTCGGGCTGGTGTCGCGCGCTTTCGGGTGGCTGACCAGCACCCGACGGGAGCGGCGCGAGACGGTGAACCTCCCCGCGCGGGTGACGGTGTCGGTGCGCCGCCCGGGCGAGAAGCGCCGCCGCGAGCAGGTGGCGCTGCTCGAGGAGGTGAGCGCCAGCGGCGCCCGGCTGGTGACCGACGTGCCGCTGGCCCCCGGCACCCCGCTGGAGTACGAGGTCCCCGGCACCGACATCCGCGGCCGCGGCCACGTGGTGTTCGCCCGCGTGTTCGAGACGCCGGTGGGCACCTCGTTCGCGCTGGGGGTGAAGAAGGTCGAAGAGCCGGGCGAGGGGGTGAAGGACGGCGGAAAGAGGGCGAAGGTGCGCGCGCGCACCCTGCGGGAATCCCGTGAGGAGGCGGCCCACGTGGTCGCGGCATGAGCATGGTGTACTTCAATCAATCGGCAGGGAACCCGGCGGGGGTGGCGGCCTGGGCCGACGCCGGGCAGGAGCGGAGCTCGAACCCGTTCTTCCGGAAGCGCTGGGCCGTGGTGGCCGCCTTCCTGTACCTGTGGCTGATGGTGGGGTTCGTGACCGGCACCGGCACCCTGGTGGGCCCGGCCGGGTGGGTGACCGACGCCATGCAGAGCGCGGGCTTCGGCCAGAAGGCGCAGGACCACGCGATGCAGGCGGTGATCCTGCTGTGGGTGCTGGCCTCGGCGGTGCTCACGCTGTGGCTGCTGAAGGCCGTGCTGCACGGCAGCCGCGCCGTGCGCCTGGGGATCCCCGCGGCGTGCACGCTGGCGGCGCTGGCCAGCCTGGGGGCGTGGATGAACCCCGGGAAGATGCTGGCCTCGGCCGCGGGCGGCACCGAGGTGCCGATGGTGTCCACCGCCAGCGGGGTGCGCTTCATCTTCGGCGCCTACCCCGACGAGGCGATGCTGCGCCAGCTCAAGGAGCAGGGGGTGACCGCCGCGGTCAGCCTCCAGCACCCGGCGGTGGTTCCCTTCGAGCCCGCCAGCATCAACGAGGAGCGCCGGGCCGCGCAGCGGGTGGGGATCCAGTTCATCCACACCCCCATGCTCCCCTGGGTGAGCGACAACCGCGAGGCGCTCGACCGCATCCGGCAGATCGCCCGCGAGGGGAAGGGCGTCTACTACGTGCACTGCGGGCTGGGGCGCGACCGGACCAACGTGGTGCGCCGCGCGCTCGAGGCCGAAGGGGTGCGGACGGTGGCGCACCAGTCGATCGCGCGCGCCACCACGCTCGACGACCGGCTGAAGCTTCCCGAGGCGGAGCGCGCCTTCGAGCGCGGCGCCGTGCGCAGGCTGGAGGCCGACGTGTGGCTGGTGCCCTTCCCCAACCCGGCCGAGCTGGCCGGCTACCTCGAGGCGGGGCAGGCGAAGACGGTGGTGTTCCTGCTGGACCCGAACGACGCCGAGCAGCGCGCGTGGCTCGACCAGGCGCGGCACGACCTGGCGGTGGCGCGGGTCAACACCGTCTCGCGGCCGCTGATCGGGCGCGACCTGCCGGTCGCGCGAGAGATCACGGCGTGGGTGCGCACGCTGCCGAAGCCGGTGGTGGTGGTGGCCGCGCGCACGCCGTACGCGAACGGCGACCGGTACAACGGAACGGAGGCCGCGGGCGCGTTCATCGACGCCTGGGCCGAGCTGGTGCCGGGCTCGCTGCCGGCGGTGGACCTGCGCACGGCGAGCGGCGAGCGCCAGGTGGCGGAGAGGTGAGCGGGGGGATGGGGGGTGGGGGTGGTTTCGGCGGCCGGCGGGCGCGGCCATGCGCCCGCCGGAGTTTTTCCAGGTCTGCGGAGAGGATGGGAACGATGAGGCGGAACGTGGTGGTGCCCGCGCGGCGGGCGGCGGTCCTGGTGGCGATGGCGATGGCGGCGGCTGCGGGCCCGCTGGGCGCGCAGAGCCTGACGGTGTACGGTTCGGCGGCGGTGGACGGGGATGGCACCAACATCCAGCTGATCGGCGGCACGGCGCGCTTCGGCGGGGAGGGGTGGGCGCCCGAGGCGGGGCTGCAGGTGTATCACCTGGGCTACGAGTCGGGGCTCGACGAGAACCACACCGTGTGGGCGGTGACGCCCTCGGTGGGCGCGTCGTACCGGATGCCGGTGGGCCAGGTGGGCGGCCGCGTGGGCTACTCGTTCCAGAGCGACGACGACGGCGGCGTGCCGATCTTCGAGGGCGAAGGCGGCGGGAGCGGCGTGATGACGGCCGTGCAGGGGAACTACTGGGGCCCCGGGCCCGAGCTGCAGGGGATCGCCTCGTACAACTGGGGGTCCGAGTACCTGTGGACCAACGCGCAGGCGCTCCTTCCGATCGCCGAGGTGGGCGCGGGGCGGCTGCGGGCGGGCGTGGATGCGGTGTGGCAGGGGAGCATGGACGGGGGCGGCAACTCGATCCAGCTGGGGCCCATCCTCAAGCTGAGCACCGCCAACGACTTCTCGGTGAACGTGGGCGCCGGCTGGAAGCACTACGGCGGCGACAACGCCCGCGACGACACCTGGTACGCACGCATCGGCGCGGTGAAGTACGGGATCGACCTGTTCTGACCGTTCTGACGGCTGAAGGGCTGGACGGCTGAACGGGTGCGTGAGTGCGTGAGTGCGTGAGTGCGTGAGTGCGCCGGTGCGTTGGCTTCCAAACGGGAGCCGGCGCACTGGCGCACCGCCGTTTGGGGGGACCGATACGGCAGCGGACCTGGTCGAAGCCGGCTCCGTGCACCCTCACGTCGCCCAGACCACCGCCCCCTGTCCGAGAAGGCGAACTCGTGTGGTGGTTGGGGCAGGGCCGCTGCGAACGTGTCAGCGTGACCTGCAAGTACTTACACTGCGCTATCTTACGTCTGTGTTGACTCCGGACCTGGAACGTGCTGGGTGTCGACGTCGGGCACCAGAGACCCTTTCAATCCCTCCTGCGCAAAGACGCCTACGCGGACCGGCACCGCGCGGCCGACGCCGGCCTGCGGCTCCGTAGCCCTCACTACGTGCGCTTCCGTCGCGTTTCGGAAGCGACGCCGTGCGGATGCAGGGCGCTCCGCAACTCAGAGGGTCACGCCGCGCACGTTGGGTTTCGCGACGGCCGATAACAGTCTCGGAATCGAAGTTTGTTGACAACATGTAGCGTGACGGCAATCCTAGATAGAGCGGCGGAAAGCGG
>DASWMA010000311.1:0-7836 GCA_036399995.1 Longimicrobium sp.
CCGCCTCACTTGGACTCCCGGTGAGGGTCCCGCGAGGGCCGCCCTCGGCCCCTCGCGCGTGCGTCCCGCCGCGGCGCGGCGGCGGGGCTTCAGCAGCCCGTAAAGGAAATCGGATGCCAGGGGTTGCCGCAGCCCGTCACGCGATTGTGACGGTCTGGAACCAGTACCTTTGCGAACGCGTGGAGTTTCAGCGCAGGCTCCCGGAACAGGAGTCGTGCAGCATGCCGGGTGGGGGGTCCCGGCCGATGTGGGCAGCCCACGTTGTGGAGTGTGGACCGCTGCACCGCAATATGTAGGGGAGGATGCGAAAAGCGCCAGAGGTTTGTCATCGCGGCTGACGAACGCCTTCACCGTACCCCGTTCCGTTGCCGGATCGCGACCGGTCGCCCACGGCTCCGTCACCGGGCGCCGTCCCGCCGCGGCCGGCACCGGCGCGGACGCGAGAGTCGATCGATCCCCCTTCGTCCGGCGACCGCACGGGGAGGTGCGGTGTAGCAAAGCGGTCGAGAGAGCCGACGGAAGACGGGAGGTGAGATCGGCATGGAGAGCGGGTTGGGGCGCGGGCGCGGGGCGGCGTTGCTGCGTGCGTGCGCGGGGAGTAAGTTTCGAAGTTTCCGAGCCACGGGCGCGGAACGGGACGTGCGGTCCGGAGCCACGCTCCGGGCCCGTCCCGCGTCTCCACTGGCATTGCGATCTGATCCGTGGGCGGCCACCGCCCGGGAGAACGTCTAGATATGAGCACCCAGGCGCCCGACCTTCCGGCACCGGGCGGCTACGCGCCGGCCGGCAAGGACAACGGGATCGTCAAGAGCAAGGGCACCGTGAACCTGCCGCGGCCCGAGGGCCGCGAGCCGGTGCAGCACCGCGCGCGCAAGCCCGAGTGGCTGAAGGTGCGCGCCCCCGGCGGCGAGAACTACCTGCGGCTGAAGGGGCTGATGCGCTCGCAGGGGCTGCACACCGTGTGCGAAGAGGCCCACTGCCCCAACATCGGCGAGTGCTGGGAGAGCGGCACCGCCACCTTCATGATCCTGGGCGACGTGTGCACCCGCGCGTGCAAGTACTGCGCGGTGGCCCACGGGATGCCCACCGAGCTCGACTGGGACGAGCCCCGCCGCGTGGCCGACAGCGTGGCCGCCATGGGGCTGGAGCACGCGGTGATCACCTCGGTGAACCGCGACGAGCTGGCCGACGGCGGCGCGGCGATCTACGCCGAGACCATCCGCCAGATCCACGAGCGCGTCCCCGGCTGCACCGTGGAGGTGCTGATCCCCGACTTCAAGGGGAACGAGGCGGCGCTGCGCACGGTGGTCGAGGCGGGCCCCGAGATCCTGGCGCACAACATCGACACGGTGGAGCGGCTGTCGCGCTGGATCCGCCCCGGCGGGCGCTACTGGCGCTCGATCTCGCTGCTGGGCGCGGTCAAGCGGATCAACCCGCGGCAGCTCACCAAGAGCGCCATCATCCTGGGGATGGGCGAGACGACCGACGAGATCCGCCAGAGCATGCAGGACCTGCGCGAGGCCAGCGTGGACATCCTCACGCTGGGGCAGTACCTGCGCCCCAGCGAGCACCACGTGCCGCTGGACCGCTGGGTCACCCCCGACGAGTTCCGCGGCTGGAAGGAGACGGGCGAGCGCAAGCTGGGCTTCGGGCACGTGGAAAGCGGGCCGCTGGTGCGCAGCAGCTACCACGCGCGCGAGCAGGCACGCACCATCGACCCCGACGGCCCCGGGCGGATCACCCAGATCGTGGAGGCCGACGCCGAGGAAGGCGCCCGCATCGACCCGGCCGAGGCGGAGATCCGCGCCTCGCTGGTGCGGCCGCCCGCGCCGAAGCTGGTGCAGATCGGCGGGCTGTGAGCGATCAGCCCCCGCGCGAGCCTATCGTCGATCCGGCGTTGCTCGACGCGATCGGGCGGCTGCTCCGCGGCGAGCAGCCGTTGCCCGACGAGGTGTACGAACGACGTGGCGGCAGCGGGCACGGCGGAGAGGCCGGACAGAAGCAGTCCTACCTCTCCACGCCTTCCCAGGAGGGCATCGTGCAAGACGCCGCCGCCGGGCCCGGAACGTACGAGTGGCTGCCGCCGGGCACCTACCTGGTGCGCGAGCGAGCGGCCGAAGAGCGCCACGAGTACTTCGACGGCCAGGTCGTGGCAATGTCGGGGGCGTCGATGGCCCACGGCCTGATCGCCCAAAACATCGCGGCGCACCTGTACTTCCGCCTGGGTGACGGCTGCCGCGTGGTGCAGAACGACCTGAAGGTGCAGGCGGCCGGAGGGAGCGCGTACATGTACCCCGACGTGCTGGTGCTCTGCGGCCAGCCGGGGTACATCGACCGCAAGCGCGACGTGGTAACCAACCCCACGGTCGTCTTCGAGGTCCTGTCGCCCAGCACCGAGCGGCACGACCGCACCCTCAAGGCGACGGCGTACCGGCGGATCGAGTCGCTGCAGGCCTACGTGTTCGTCTCGCAGACGGAGCCGCGGCTGGAGGTGTACGCGCGCCGGACCGACGGCCGATGGGACTGCGCCATCTATCAGCAGCACGGCGACACGGTGCCGCTTCCCTGGCTGGGCTGCGAGCTCACGCTGGCCGAGATCTACAAGCACATTTTTCCCGCGGCCGACTGACCGCCGGGCGTAACCTGAGCCGGACCCGGCGAACCCGAAGGACCTTTACGGTTCGAAGAGATGGATACCATGCCCGAGACCAAGACCCGCAAGCCCGAGGCGCGCGCCGCCCAGCCGCAGGCCGCGCCTCCACCCGAGCCGCCGCGCGAGAAGACCGACGAGGAGCGCCTGGAGGGCTTCGAGCGCGAGCAGCTGCGCAAGATGATGTGGGACATGCTCCTGGCCCGCCGCTTCGAGGAGAAGGCGGCCGAGAGCTACGCGCTGGGGAAGATCGGCGGCTTCTGCCACCTGTACATCGGGCAGGAGGCGGTGGCCGTGGGCGCGATCCACGCGCTTCGCAAGGACGACTACGTGATGACCGCCTACCGCGAGCACGTGCACGCGCTGCAGACGGGGATCGAGCCCGGCGCGGTGATGGCCGAGCTGTACGGGCGCGCGGGCGGGTGCAGCAAGGGGAAGGGCGGCTCGATGCACATGTTCAGCGCCGAGCACAACTACCTGGGCGGTCATGGCATCGTGGGCGGCCAGATCCCACTGGCGCTGGGCGTGGCGTGGAAGATCAAGTACAAGAAGGAAGACCGGGTGATGCAGGTGTACTGCGGCGAGGCCGCGGTGAACCAGGGCGCCTTCCACGAGAGCCTGAACATGGCCGCGCTCTGGAAGCTCCCGCTGATCCTGATCGTGGAGAACAACCGCTTCGGGATGGGCACCGCCTGGGAGCGCGCCGCGTCGCTCTACGACATCTGGCAGAAGGCCAGCGCCTACGCCATGCCCAGCGCCGTGGCCGACGGGATGGACGTGCTCGACTGCTACCGCGTGGCCAAGGAGGCGCACGACCGCGCCCGCAGCGGCGGCGGCCCCACCCTGATCGAGGCGCGCACCTACCGCTACGTGGGCCACTCGATGTCGGACCCCGTCTCGGGCGTCTACCGCACCAAGGAAGACGTGGAGAAGGAGCGCGCGAACGACCCGATCACGCTCTTCGCCGGCCTGCTGGCGAGGAACGAGATCATGACCCAGCAGGAGCTGGAGGAGATGGACGCCGAGGTCAAGCGCATCTCCGAGGAGTCGGCCGAGTTCGCCGAGAGCTCTCCGGAGCCGGGGCTCGAGGAAGTCTATACCGAGATCTATTCGACCGAGGACGTCAACGGGCGCCTCTACTTCGACATGAGGGATCGCTGAGATGGCGGTGATCACGTACCGCGAGGCGCTCAACGAGGCGCTGGCGGAAGAGATGGAGCGGGATCCGGACGTCTTCCTGATGGGCGAGGAGGTCGGGGTCTACAACGGCGCCTACAAGGTGTCGAAGGGGCTGCTGGACCGCTTCGGCGAGATGCGCGTGGTCGATACGCCGATCACGGAGCTCGGCTTCGCGGGCCTCGGCGTGGGCGCGGCGATGACGGGGATCCGGCCGGTGATCGAGTTCATGACCTGGAACTTCGCCATCCTGGCGTTCGATCAGATCTTCAACTCGGCGGCCAAGCTGCGCTCGATGAGCGGCGGCCAGTTCCAGATGCCGCTCACCTTCCGCGGGCCCACCGGGGCGGCACTGCAGCTGGCCGCGCAGCACTCGCAGGCGCTGGAGAGCCAGGTGGCGCACTACCCGGGGATCAAGGTCGTGGTGCCGGGCACCCCGGCCGACGCCAAGGGGCTGCTGAAGGCCGCCATCCGCGACGACGATCCCGTGGCGGTGTTCGAGGGCGAGATGCTGTACAACCTCAAGGGCGAGGTGCCCGACGACGACGACTTCGTGATCCCCCTGGGCGTGGCCGACCTGAAGCGCGAGGGCGGCGACGTGTCGATCATCACCCACGGGAAGATGATCCACGTGGCGCTGCAGGCCGCGGCCCAACTGGAGAAGGACGGGATCCAGGCCGACGTGCTGGACCTGCGCTCGCTGCGCCCGCTCGACACCGACGCGATCCTGGCCACCGTGGCCAAGACCAACCGCGTGGTGCTGGTGGAGGAAGGGTGGCCCTACGGCGGGATCACGGCCACCATCGCCGCGCTGATCCAGGAAGAGGCGTTCGACATGCTCGACGCGCCGGTGCTGCGGGTGACGCAGGCCGACGTGCCCATGCCGTACGCCAAGGCGCTGGAGAAGGCGGTGAAGCCGAGCGCCGAGCTGGTGATCGAGAAGGTCAACCGGGTGCTGTACCGATAGAAAGTGCGAAGGTGCGAAAGTGCGAAAGTGCGAGAGTTCCGGCGCACTTTCGCACTCTCGCACTCTCGCACTCTCGCACTTCTTAGACGAGAGTCGATATGGCAACGAAGGTCTACATGGAAGCGCTCTCCCCGACCATGGAGGAAGGGCGCGTGGCCACCTGGCTCAAGAACGAGGGCGACCAGGTCAAGGAGGGCGACGTCCTGGCCGAGGTCGAGACCGACAAGGCCACGATGGAACTGGTGGCCCGCGGCTCGGGCGTGCTGCGCAAGCGGATGCTGAACGAGGGCGACACCGCCAACGTGGGCACCGTGATCGCCGTGATCGCCGGGGCCGACGAGGACGTGTCTGCCCTCACCGGCGGCGCCGAGGCCGCCGCCTCGCAGACCAAGGGCGGCGAGCCCTCGGCCGCGGCGCAGGAGAAGGTGCAGGCGGCCGCCGGCTCGAGCGACGTGGGCCAGGGCGCCGCGGCGGTCGCCGCCGCCGGGCCCACCGAGCAGGACCAGGCCGAGCGCGGCACACCCGGCGAGGACACGCCCGCCGGCACCGCGCCCACGCCCGTCCCCGGCCAGGGCGCGCAGGCGCCCACCGGCGGCGACCGTTCCGTCGCTCCCACCGGGGGCGGCCAGGGTGCGGACGCGTCCGCCGCCAACGGGCGGGTGAAGGCGTCGCCGCTGGCGCGGAAGATGGCGTCGGAGGCGGGGATGCAGCTGGGCGGCGTGCAGGGCTCCGGCCCCGGCGGCCGCATCGTGAAGCGCGACGTGGAGGCCGCCATGCAGGGCGGCGGCGCGCAGGCCGAGGCCGGCGCACAGCAGCAGCCGCAGGCACAGGCGCCCGCGGCGGCCGAGGCGCAGGCGCCCGCTCCGGCTCCGGCGGCGGCGGCCACCCCGGCGGGCGGCTACCGCGACCAGCCGCTGTCGCAGATGCGGAAGACGATCGCCAAGCGGCTCACGCAGTCGATCGGCCCCGTCCCCCACTTCTTCCTGACGGTGGAGGTGGACATGGGCGAGGCGATGAAGCTGCGCGGGAAGATCAACGAGCGCTTCAAGGACCAGGGGGTGAAGGTCAGCCCCAACGACCTGGTGATCAAGGCCGTGGGCGCCGCGCTGCGCAGGCACCCGTGGGTGAACGCCGCCTGGACCGGCGACGCCATCCGCTTCCACGACTACGTGCACATCGGCGTGGCGGTGGCGGTGGACGAGGGGCTGATCACCCCCGTGATCAAGGACGCCGACCGCAAGGGCGTGGCCGAGATCGCCACCGAGGTGCGCGAGCTGGCCGGGCGCGCCCGCGAGAAGAAGCTGAAGCCCGACGAGTACACCGGCTCCACCTTCTCCATCAGCAACCTGGGGATGTTCGGGATCGAGGAGTTCACCGCGGTGATCAACCCGCCCGAGGCGGCGATCCTGGCGGTGGGCGCCATCGGCCCCAAGGTGGTGGTGGACGACGAGGGGAACATGGCCGTGCGCCAGCGGATGCGCGTGACGCTCAGCTGCGACCACCGCGTGATCGACGGCGCCACCGGGGCGCAGTTCCTGGCCACGCTCAAGAGCTACCTCGAAGAGCCGATGCTGATGGTGGCCTGAGGGCAGTACGAAAGTGCGAGAGTGCGAAAGTGCGAAAGTGCGAGAGTAACCGCACTCCGCGCTTCCATCGGGATCGTACGACGAACGTGACAGGCCCCGGCCGGGTGATCCCGGCCGGGGCTTCGTCGTTCCGGCTGCGAGGCGCATGGGAACCGCTCTTGCGAATCTCCGGGGTGGACCCGTCCGTACTCACGGCGGGTACGTCGGATGGATGCCGGCCACGAGGGTGGCGGCCGGCGGAGCACTTTGCGGGTGAACATCGATGCGCATCTCCCACGCTTTTCTGATCCCCCTGCTGGCCGTGGCGGTTGCGGCTCCGGCGCACGAGGCGGCGGCGCAGTACCGGCAGGCCGCCGAGCCAGGGACGCGGTCGCCGCTGCGCGTGCGCTCGCAGGCGCTGGCGCAGGGCGGCTACGCCGTGGTGGTGGACCTGGACGCCAACCGGCTGTACTTCGCCAAGGGGCGGCGCGTGCTCTGGTCGGCGCCGGTGGGCACGGGCACCGGGCTGCGGCTGGAGACCAGCCGCAACGAGTGGGACTTCAACACCCCCAACGGCACCTTCCACGTGACCCACAAGGCGCGCGAGCCCGACTGGATCGCGCCCGACTGGTACTTCATCGAGCGGGGGCTGCGGGTGCCGGGCCACAACGACCCCAAGCGCCGCTTCACCCGCGGGCTGGGCGCGGCGGCGGTGTACATCGGCCAGGGGCTGGCCATCCACGGCACCGACAAGCCGGAGCTGCTGGGCCGCCGCGTGAGCCACGGCTGCATCCGCCTGAGCGACGCCAACGCGCTGCGGCTGTTCCACAACGTGCAGGTGGGCACCGAGGTGGTGATCGTGGGGAGCGGGCGCGGCGAAGATCCCGGCCCGCCGCCCACCGTCCGCCGCAACCGGCCGGAGGGGACGCCGCCCCCGCGCGACCCGTTCGTGGTGGAGCTGGAGGGCCAGGGCACCGAAGAGCTGCTGGCGCGGCTGGACGAGGAGCTCGCCGCCGACGCGGAGGCCGACTCCGAGTGGCCCCGCGTAGCCAGCGTTCTCCTCTTCCGCGGGGTGAAGGAGGATGACGACGCGGCGCTGGGCGGGCTGCTGGAGCGGGTCGGCGGGCTGGGCGAGGGGCGGCTGAGGGACGAGTACGCCGCGTTCGTGGCCGACGCGTACACGCAGGGCCCGCTGCGCACGCTGGAGGTGATGGGGCGCCTGGAGCGCGCGTCGCGCGCCGTGGTGGCCCGGCACATCGTGAGCGCCGCCGTGGGGCTCTACCCCGGCCGCCCCACCGACACCGCCACCCCGTGGCCCACCAAGCGGGCGCCGCGCGAGGTGCTGGAAGACCGCTACGCCCAGCGCGCGTGGGACACCCTCCGCGCCGCCGAGCAGACGCTGCGCGAGCAGCGCGGCCTGGCGCTGGGCGGCGCGCGGTAGCCGGCTCGTCGGGGACGAGCAATGGACGCGGCGCGGG
>DASWMA010000312.1:0-14039 GCA_036399995.1 Longimicrobium sp.
GGGCGGCGGCCGCGGCCGCCCCGTGCTGCGGCCGCTGACCGCGCCGGGCGAGGTGGCCGACAGCGTGGCGTTCCTGGCGCCGCGTGGCTTCGATCCGCGCCCCGTGCACGTGTTCGCCGTTACGGCCGACGCGGACGACCGCAGCTACGTGACGCACCCGGCCGGCGGCTTCGTCCGCGTGCGCGGCGACACGGCGTGGCTCGACCTTGCGGGCTACATGCGCCGCACCTATCCGCCCGGCCGGGCCGTGATCAGCTACGCGCTGGTGGTGCGCGACGGCCGCCGCGTGCGCTACCTGACCCCCGGCCTCCTCCACTGGCTGCGAGACCCCGCCACCGTGCCGCCGCCCGGCCGCGCCGCCCCACCGCCCGGCTCGTCGCGCACCCCGCCGTGAGTTGCCACCGAGATCGTGGAAGGCACAGGTTGATGTCGTCGGATTTCAGGGACCGGGGCGTCTGCATGCCTGCTGGTGAGCGAATTGGTTCCGAAATGGAATCGCCGGCCGGGCCACGTTGTCTAACTCCCCAGGAATGACCCAAGCGTACGCCGACGGCCCTCCATCTCCCCCCGCCCGCCCTGCATGCACGCTCCCGCGCCCGACCACGAGCTGATGCAGCGGGCGCGTGACGGCGACGAGCGCGCCTTCCGCGAGCTGGTGGACCGCTACGAACCCGCCGTCGCGGGCGTGGTGGTGGGGATGCTGGGGCCGGGCGACGACGCCGACGACGTGGGGCAGGAGACGTTCATCCGCTTCTACCGGTCGCTGGGCTCGTTCCGCGGCGAGGCGTCGCTCAAGACGTACCTGCGCAGGATCGCGATGAACCTGTCGCTGAACGCGCTCAAGCGCCGCCGCCGCTTCGCCCTGCGCTTCCTGAGCCGCGACCGCGCGCGCGAGCCGCTGCCCGAGCCGCCGGTGGTGATCGACGGCGAGGCGGAGCAGCGCGAGGTGCAGGCCCGCGTGCGCGCCGCCATCGACCGGCTGGGCCCGCGCCACCGCCCCGTGGTGGTGCTGCGGATGCTGGACGGCTGCAGCACGCGCGAGACCGCCGAGGTGCTGGGGCTGCCGGAAGGGACGGTGCTGTCGCGCCTGTCGCGCGCGATGCGCCAGCTGGAAGACGAGCTGCGGCCGTACGTGGAGATGGATTCGAAGGACGATGCCCGGAAGGGGGCGATATGAACGACGATCGGCGGGAGACGCCGGCAGAGCGGGGAAGCCGGCTGGAGGCGCTGCTGCGCGCGCAGCGGGCGGACGCGTTCGAGCCGGGGTTCGCCTGGCGGGTGATGCACCGCCTGCGCGCCGGCGAGGAAGACCCGGGCGCGGCGCTGGCGGCGGCGGTGCAGCGCTGGTTCGTGCGGCTGGCGCCGGTGGCGGCGCTCGCCATCGTCCTGTTCGCCGCGCTCAACCTGCGCGCGGCCGACAGCCGGCAGTCGGTGCTCGAGGCGGTGCTGGGCGTGCCCGCGGTGACCGTGGAGCAGGCCTACGCGCCCCTGTTCGCGCCGATGGCACCCACCACGGGGGGTGGAGGATGAAGACGGAAGCGAAGGGGCTGCTGCTGCTGCTGGGCACGCTGTCGCTGGGCGTGCTGCTGGGCGCGGCGGGGAACGGCACCATCCAGCGCGAGCGGCGCCAGCAGGTGGAGCAGATCCGGCGCCCCGGCGGCTTCGCCGAGCACATGATGGAGGTGATCCGGCCGCGCGACGAGGCGCAGCGGAACGCGCTTCTCCCCACGGTGCAGGCCACGGACGAGCGCAACCGCCAGATCATCGGGGCGGCGCACGCGCAGATGCGCGCCGCGCTCGACAGCATGCGAGCGGAGCTGGCGCCGCGGCTCGACGCCGAGCAGCGCGCCCGGCTGGAGGAGTTCGCGCGGATGGCGCCGCCACCGCCGGGGCTCCGGGGGCACGGGCACGGCCCGGGTGGACGGCACGGTCCCGGCGGACGGCGTGGTCGCGGCGGCCCCGGCCATCCCGGTGGTCCGCCGCACGACGGCTGGGGCCCGCCGCCGCCTCACGAGGGCGACCATCCGCCACCGCCTCGCGACGGCGACCGCCCCGCGCCGCCGCAGGACTGATCGCCTCGATCTCGCCAGGATCGGTGATCGGCCGGGCTCCGCTGTTTGGGGTCACACGGAGCAACGGAAACGACAACGGAGGGGATGGAGATGCGCCCATCTCCATTCCCTCCGTTGATTTGTACGATCTCCATCCACCGCGCGCCGTCAGCCGCCGCGCGCCAGGCGGACGGCCGCGATCACGACCACGATGCCGATCAGCGCGTTGACGCGGGCCAGCCACGCCGCCCGGGTGCGGGTCTTCAACGCGCGCGGGGAGCCGGGCGTCAGCCGCCCCGCCAGCGGCCCCAGCCAGAAGTCGTGGACGGCGCTGACGGCGATCATCACGCCCACCGCGGCCAGCTTCAGCGCCAGCGCGTGGCCGTACGGCGACGCCCACAGCTCGGCGCGCAGGATGCGGCCGCCGCGGAATGCGCCCGCGAACGCCAGGTTGCCGACCCCCGTGGCCACCAGCACCGCGATGGCGCCCCATCCCACCGCGCGCAGCCGCCGTCCGATGCGCGTGAACAGCATGGCCCGCAGCGCCGCCGGCTCCACCTCGCGCAGCACCGGCGCGCCCACCATCGCCAGCGAGAACATCCCGCCCAGCCACAGCATGGCCGCCAGCACGTGCAGGGTGACGTTCAGAAGGTAGATCTCGCGCATTCCCGCCGATTCGTCCGCATTCCCGAGGATCCAGCCAGCGATCTCTCACAGAGGCACGGAGGACACGGAGAACGGCGGCCATGCCCTCCGTGTCCTCCGTGGCATCTGTGATATCGATTTCCGTTGTTGACCTTGCTTCCAGGCCAGAACTCGTCATCCTGAGCGCGACCACGCGGAGTTGAGGCCGCGCTAATGGCCGCAGCGCGAAGGATCTATAACCGACGGTGCGCTACCGTTGGTGTGTCGCATCGACCGGCCACAGATCCTTCGGCCTGCGAACAATCGATCATGCCGTGACGATCGCGTGGTCGGGCCTCAGGATGACGGGTGCGGGGTTGGTAGAATGCATAGCCATTCCCCGCACCATATGTGAGCCTGATGTCGACGGCCTCTACTCAGAAGCGTTCGCCCTTGGCCTCGCGCAGGTGGCTGCCCACGGGGCGGATGCGGCCCCACATGGTCCAGAAGTAGAGCGCCAGCCCCAGCGCCTGTCCCACGCCGCCGGCCAGCACCACCCACCCCAGGGCCGGCGCCTGCACCCACGTCCGCGCGGCTTCGGCCACCAGACGCGCTCCGGTGGACAGTGCCAGCAGCCAGTACGCGGCCTCGATCCGCGCGGGATTGTAGCGCGTGTCGCCCTTCTCCGGCCGCGGGAACAGCCAGAGGGCCACGCCCAGGATCAGGAACATCACGAAGCCCACCAGCACCGCGTGTGCGTGGGCCGAAACCAGCCAGGGGCTGGGCCAGCGCCCGCCGATCTCGCGCTGGGCCAGCATGTATACGCCCAGCACCAGCCCGGCCGCGCCGAAGCCCAGCCCCGTCTTGATGAAGCGCCGGACGATGCTGTGCACGGCTCAGGCGGCGTGGGCGGGGGCCGGCGCGGGCTCGCGCGGCGCCTGCGCGCCGGCCGGGAGCGGCACGCGCACCGTCACGCGCGTGCCCCGGGCGGGGGTGCTTTCCACCTGCACCTCGCCGCCCACGTACAGCGCCCGTTCGCGCATCCCGAAAAAGCCCAGGCACGGCTCGCTCGCCTCCGTCCGGGCCACCGCGAAGCCGCGGCCGTCGTCGTCCACCCGCGCAAACACGGCGCCGGCCTCCGTCCCCACCGTCACCCGCACCTGCCGGGCGGCGGCGTGGCGCAGCACGTTCGAGAGCGCCTCCTGCACCACGCGGTACAGCGCCAGCTCGCCGTCCCCGGCCAGCAGCCCGTCCACCTCGTCGCCGCTCACCTCCACCCGCAGCGAGGTGTGCGCCGACAGGCGGCGGCAGTAGCCCTCCAGCGCGGCGCGCAGGCCTACCTCGTCCAGGGTGGGCGAGTGCAGCATCCCCGCGAAGTCGCGCATCCGGTCGGCCAGGTCCACGATCTGGTCGCGCAGCTGGTCCAGCAGCCGCTCGCGCGCGGCCATGTCGGTGGCGCGGCGGGCCACGCGCAGCCGCAGCAGCAGCGCGCTCATCGTCTGCGCGGTCTCGCCCTCGAGCTCGTGGGCCATGCGCACACGCTCGCTCTCCTGCGCGCGGAAGGCGCGGGCGGCCACCTCGCGCAGCCGCTGCTGGTCGGCGGCCAGGCCGTCGAGGAGGCGGTTGAACACGCGCGTCACCCGCCCGAGCCGCGGGTCGGCGATGCGGCTGGTGCGGGCGCGGGCCTCCATGTCGCCGCCGGCCACCTGCTCGGCCGCGTGCTCCAGCTCGTCCAGCGGGCTCAGCGCCAGCCGCAGCACCGCCGCGTACACCGGCAGCGTGAGCGACGCGCACACGCTGCCGATCAGCACGAACAGCGCGACCGACGCCAGCTCGGGCTGCCCCTCCAGCAGCCGGTGCGCGGCCGCCGCGCTCGCGGCGGAGACCAGCACCACCACCGCGGCGTTGGCCAGCAGAACCTTGTGGAACAGCGGCAGCTTCAGCAGCAGCCGCCCCACCCGCCTGCCGTGGGTGCGGCGCATCGCGTCTGGCGTGTCGAGCGGCGAACGCATCGGCCGCACCTCCTTCCCGTGCCTCGTTCTCACCCCGTCCGGGCACCGGCACCCGGATCTCACGGGAACGAAGCTACGTCCGCGTGGACTCCCGGTCAGTCCGCGCCCGCCCGAAACCCGTGTGGGGCACATCCCTACTCGGCGATCGCCACGGGAGCAGGCGGGATGTCGGTCAATCGTTGCCGCGGGTCGGTCCTTCCGGCACTTTCACGCCCACGAGCCGGCCAACTGCAGAGGAGGGATGGATGGACGAAGCACTCGCGACGCTCGAGACCGCGCTGAGCGACGTTGGATATTTCCGCTGGTGGGTCGAGCGGTTGCCGGACGTGGTGCAGCTCGAGTTCAGCGGCGTACAGATCTACACGCCGCCGCCCGCGTCCGACCGGCCGCCGCGAGGGATGCTGGCGCTGGCGTTCTTCGGCCCCACGTCCGTCAGCTTCCTCACGCGTGACGAAGGGCTCCCCGACGACTGGCCGGCCGACCTGCGCGATGACCGGCTGGAGCCGCTTTCGATCAGCTACGGCGAGCTGACGCTGCGCGACCCGCAGGCCGCGTTCGAGCTGCTGTCGCACGCGCGGCACGTGGAGACGGTGTTCGGCACGCCGGCCGACGAGGTGGACTGGCCCGCGGCGGGCGCGGTGGCGGTGTTCTGGGCGGGGGAGGGCGGGGTGGCGATCGCCGCCGAGCGGATGGAGCTGATGACGCACGACGGCGAGGTCGCGCTGGAGCAGGTGCCCGACCTGCACGCCGGGTGGTGGCGCTACTGGCGCGAGTACTGGGACCGCAGGGAAACGCCCGACGCGCTCCCCTACGACTGGATGTGCGAGGTCACCATCCCCATCCGCGGCCCGGCCGAAGGCGGCGAGACGGAGGCGCCGGCGTAGCAGGCCTTCAGATGATGCCGTACAGGCTCAGCAGGCCGATGAGCAGGCAGACCACGCCGGGCGCCGCCCAGCGCAGGACGGTGGATTCGTCGAGGCCGGGGTCCAGCACGTTGATCCGCGGGTCCCTGGGGTCGTACGCCACCCACACCTCGCGCCCCGCGCGGTACCACGCCGTCTCGGAGATCTGGTCCGCCCCCACCGTGTTCCCCCCGATCCGCAGCCGGCCGCCGGAGTACGTCTTCCCGCCCACCGCGAAGGTGTACGAAACGTCGAGACGGGGGCTCTCCTCGTCGTCGGGACCGGCGTGCGCGATGGTGGCCGAGACGATCTTCCCCTTCGCCCGCGGCCACGAGCCCGTGCGCGCGCCGGCATAGGCGACCCACCCGGCGAAGGCGAGCAGCCCCAGGCCGGCCAGGGTGAGGGCGGTGGAGAGAACCAGGTGCATGCGGTGGCCGTGAACGTCTGTTGGAAGCCGGGCGAAGCGGGGGCATCCGCTGCAACAACCACGCACGTCCGCCGTCGCTCTCCGGCTCGCATCCTGCTGACGGGGGGGCCCGACGGTTCCGTATCCAACCAACCCGACAGGACGAGCGACATGTTCCGGAAGAGCCCCGACGGCGACTACGAAGACCTTTCCGAAAACGGAGTGCGCCACCTCTTCCGCCTGGGGCCGTACGTGTTCCACGACACCCTGGACGAAGACGGCAAGTTCCACCACTTCATCCTGGAGGGTGATGCCGTCGAAGACGGCGAAGGCGAGCGCACCGCCTACGAGGTGGACAGCGAGACCATGCGCGAGCTGATGGCCCGCTACCTGGCCGGCGAGTACGAGAAGGCCGAGTACGAGATGGAGCGTTCCCCCGGCCACGACGCGCTGCTGGACCAGCTCGAGCTCGCCACGGCGCGCGCCCGTGCCGGCGAGACCGAGTTCACCTTCGAAGACCTGGACCACGAAGAGACCGAGGTGCTCGACGGCGGCGACGACGACACCGCCGCCCACGACCGGGCGTAGCGACCTTCGCTGCCGGATCCGGCGAAAGACCCCTGGTTCACACAAAGGCACAGAGACACGGAGAGCTGCTCGCTTCTCCGTGTCTCTGTGCCTCTGTGTTGCATCCAGCGATCCTGCATTCAACGACCGCTCACGCGGCCGTCGTGCCGCTTACCGCACGATCACGTAGCCGTACATCTTGGCAATGGTGAAGTGCTTCCGGACGACGCAGATCACCAGGTAGCGGCCGGGCGCGTTGAACCGGTACGTCGGCGGCGCCGGCGACGGCTGCAGCGCCAGCCGGTTCGTGGGGTCGAGAATGTGCCCGGTCGGCCTGACGACGATGTCCTCGGGCCGTACGCCGGCCTTGTAGACCGCCATGCGGTGCCCGGGGTGCACCATGAACTTCACCGTCTGGCCCGCATCGATCACCACGGTGCCCGGGATGACCCGGTCCTTGCCGTGGAGCGACTGGTCGTGCGTTCCGGCCTCGTAATCCGTGCCGGCCTGCGGGTTTCCGAACTCCATCACCTCGCCCACGCCGGGCGCGCCCATCAGGGGCGAATCCTCCACCAGCTCCACCGGCGAACCCACCAGCGACTCGACCGCCGACTCCACCGACCAGTCGAGCGGCTCATCCACCGCCGACTGCTCGAACGCGGGCGCGGCGGTCGTCGGGGCTACCGGCGTTGCCGGGTCGGTGCAGTTTGCCAGGAGCGGTGTCACGAGAAGAAGAGCAAAAACACGACGCATCAGGGGCCTCTGGAGAGAAAGGGTGGGGTGGGGGCGGCGTGAGAACCGGTTGCCGCCGCTCCATAAGGATCGCCGACATGCCTCATATTGTCAAGAACATCTGTTCCACATTTTTTCCCGCGGCAGGAAACTCAGCAATCGTGCCATTATCAGCCGTGTCACAGGATGTTTTTGCAGGCCACGCGGCGTCGCTTCCGGCACGCGCGGAGCTGCCCATGGCGGATGCTACGGCGCAAATTTGTCTTTTTTATTGCCCAGTAAGGCTCAAAAGGATGCGTTTTATCCGCCGGGAGCCATCGCATCCATAAGATGGTGCGGTGTAAGCACTTTGTAGCCTTCTGACAGGTTCCCGGTCGCTCCGCCGGACAATTACCCGAAGTGCGCCTTCGCGGCGCCCTGGCGGACTACCGGCCCCGGCTCGGCCGCGGCGGGCGGTGCGCGGGAGCCAACCAGGCCGGCTCGTCAGCGAAAAGCAGAGGGCCCACGCGGATGCGGGGCCCTCTGCTCGTCATCAACCCTCTCGCCACCGCCGCAGGACGCGAGAACGTACCTCCGTACCTCCGTACCCAGAAGCTACCGCAGGCCGTGCAGGATCGTCCCCGCGTCGCCGGCGGCGTAGAGGTTGTTGGGGCCCGTGCCCCACAGGGCGTACATGAACACGTCGGCGTTGGCGGAGAACTGCGACATCGTCCGCCAGCTGCTGCCGTTCCAGTGCAGCAGGTCGAGCCCGTCGTTGGCCAGCACGTAGATGTCGCTGGCCCCCGTCCCCCAGATGGCGTTCACCGCGCCGGCGGGGTCGGCGGGCGTGGTGACGGCGGTCCAGTTCAGCCCCGCGTTGCCATTGTAGTGCAGGATGGTGCCGTCGTCGCCGGCCGCGTACACGTTGCCGGAGCCGCTTCCCCACACGGCCCACAGGTCCAGGGTGGTCCCGCTGTTCATCGGCGTCCACGCGGAGCCGTTCCAGTGCTGGATGCCGCCGCTGCGGCCCACCGCGAACACGTCGCTGCCGGCGGACCCCCACACGGCGGTCAGGTCGAACGCACCCGCCGTCGAGCCGGTCCAGGCGGTGCCGTTCCAGTGCAGCAGCGCGCCCCCGTCGCCCACCGCCCACACGTCGCCGGCCGAGGCGCCCCACAGGCCGTTCAGCTTCAGCGCCGCGTCCCCGTGCACGGGGGTCCACGAAACGCCGTCGTAGTGGATCACCACGCCGTCGCCCGCCGCCCACACCTGCGACGCCGACGCGCCCCAGAGCGCCCGGACGAAGACTTCGCCGGGCGTGGTCTCGCTGGTCCAGGTGCCGCTGCCGGTGCGGTGCAGGAGCCGCGACCCGCCCACCGCCCACACGTCGCTCGCCGACGAGCCCCACAGCGCCGACACGGTCTCGTCTTCGCTCAGCGACTGGGTGGCGAACGCGCCGCCGGTGCTCCGCGCGATGGTGCCGCCGTCGCCCACGGTGAACACGTTGCCGCCCGACGTGCCGGCGATGCCGTAGAGCGGCGCGCCCGCGCCCACCGGCATGCGGGTCCACGCGTCGCCGTCCCAGCGCAGCACGTCGCCGGCCACCGTGGCCACCCACACGTCGGCGGGCCCGCTGCTCCACCCCGACCACAGCGGCGCCAGCTCGATCTCGGGGCCGGTCACCCCGGTCCAGCTCACGCCGTCCCAGTGATACAGCGTGCCGCCCAGCCCCCCGTCCACCTCGGCGATGCCCGCGGCCCACACGTCGTTGGGCCCGGTGCCCCACACCGACAGCAGGCTGAGCACCGGGAACGTGGTGGCTACCGACCACTCCACGCCGTCGAAGTGCAGCACGTTCCCCGCGTCGCCCACGGCCCACACGTCGTTCGGGCCGCTTCCCCAGACCCCCCGGAGCGCCTCGGTCATCCCGTCCACGCCCTGCGTGCTCCATTCCTCCCCGTCGTAGTGCGCGATCACGCCGCCGGTGCCTACCGCCCAGACGTCGGCCGCGCCTGAGCCCCAGACGGCGTTCAGGTCTTCTCCGTCCACGCCGGGGACCACCACGTCTTCCCAGGCGCCGCCCGTCCAGTGCCCCACCGAGCCGAAGCCGCCCACCGCCCACACGTCGCGCCCGTCGCTTCCCCACACGGCGAAGAACGAGCTGGCGCAGCCGCAGCCGCCCGCGTCCATCGCCCGCCAGTAGTTGCCGTCGTAGTGCAGCACCGCGCCGTCGGTCACGGCGAACACGTCGTGCGGGGCGGCCGCCCACACGCCGTAGATCGGCGCGTAGTACACCGGCGAGCCGCGCTCGGGGCGGAAGTGCAGGGCGCTGGTCTCGGCCGGCGTGCGCGTTTCCACCAGCACCATGAACTCGAAGCGGGTCGCCTCGGCCGGCACCGAGAAGCTCCACGTCTGCGGCGCAGAGACGCCGCGCGGCTGGATGATCTCGTTGTAGACGAAGTACCTCTGGTTCGACGCGGTGAAGGTGCCCATGCTGTCGGTGAGCACCTGCACCGTTCCCGAGCCCTCCACCACCGTGGGCCCGGAGACGAAGAAGACGCGCACGCCGTAGGTGCTGCTGCCGTCCGCCGTGCCGATCGGCTGGTCCAACAGGTTCTGCACCGAGATGTCGGCCGTGAGCACGTCGTCGATCCCGTCGTAGCTCACGTTGGTGGTGCGCAGGCGCACGTTCAGCCCCTGCCCGCCCAGTATGATCTGCCTGCGGATCCCCCGCGGCCCCGCCGGCTCGCACACCATCGTCTGGTCGCGCACGCCCACCGAGCAGCGCAGCTGTGCGCGGCCCCCCTGCGGGGCGGGGCTCTCGGCCGGCGGCGCGGCGGTGGGAAGGTCGCGGCAGGCGCCGGCGGCCAGGGCCAGCGGCAGGGCGGCGGACAGCAAACGACGGAGGCGCATGGAACCCTCGTCCCGCGGGGTGGGTGAGCCGGCTGAAGCGCCGGCGAAAGGACGGATCAGGGGGAAGCGGCGAGCTGGCGCGCGGCAGCGCGGCACGGCGCACGGGGAGTGCGCATGATGGACAGCAAGATACCGCCGGGACGGGTCGATGCAAAGCCGCATGCTCCCACGACCATCGGTCCGGCGCCTCGTGTCCGGATCTGCCCCGGAGTTCTTGCGTCTCCGGCGCGATCGCTCAAGTTAGCGGGCCACGGGCACCGTCCTCACCCCCTCTCGCGTTCTCGATCAACCGAATGGCGACCATGCTGCTGCGGGACGGCGTTCATCCCGTGGGACCGGACGACTTTCCGCGGATGCTGGACGTGTGGGAAGAATCCGTCCGCGCCACGCACGATTTCCTTACCGAGGCCGACATCGAGGGCCTGCGGCCGCTGGTGGGCGAGGCGTTCCGGCAGCCGATGACGCTGGCCGCCGTGCGGGACGAAGCGGGGCAGGTCGCCGGCTTCCTGGGCGTGGCGGGCGACAAGCTCGAGATGCTGTTCATCCACCCGTCGTTCCGTGGCGGGGGCGCCGGGCGCCGCCTGGTGCACCACGCCGTGCACGCGCTGGGCGCCACGTCGGTGGACGTGAACGAGCAGAACGAACAGGCGGTCGGCTTCTACCTGGCGATGGGCTTCGCGGTGGAGGGGCGCTCGGAGCTCGACGGGCAGGAAAACGCCTTCCCGCTCCTGCACATGCGCCTGGCTCCGTCCGCCGACCCGGCCGACGAGCTTCGCGCGAGCCCTCCATCCTGACGAATCCACGCCATGCTCTACATGGTCATCGAGAACTTCCGCGACGGCGATCCGCGCCCCGTGTACCGCCGCTTCGCCGAGCGCGGCCGCATGGCGCCCGAGGGGCTGGCGTACGTGTCGAGCTGGGTGACGGAAGACCTGCGGCGCTGCTTCCAGGTGATGGAGTGCGACGACCGCGCGCTGCTCGACGAGTGGATCTCGAACTGGCGCGACATCGTCGACTTCGAGGTGATCCCGGTGGTGACCTCGCCCGAAGCGGCCGCGGCGGTGGGGAGGATGTGACAGGATGCTGAGCGCGATCGCCTGGACGTGCACGGTGGTGTCCGCCGTCCTCCTCCTGCTCTCTGCCCTGGCGCTCGCGCAGACCCGGCGGAGGGGAGGGGCCGACCTGCTGCGGAGGAGCGTTCACCAGGATGCGCTGCCGCTGGTGGTGTGGGTCACCATGCTCGTCTGCGGGATCGGGCTGGCGCTGCGCCAGTGGTGGGGATGGGCGGGGGTGCAGGTGGCGGCGATCGGGATCCTGGGGTGGATGTCCTTCCTGGCGTGGCACCGGCTGAAGGCCATCCACGACCTGGAGCCGGACATGCCGGGGACGTGGCGGCCCGCGCTGATCGGGCACGTGGTGGTGCTCGCGGTGCTGGGCACGCTGGTCGCCACGCTCGTCATCTACCTCCAGTCCGACGCGGCGCGAGCGCAGATGCACGGGTGACGCGTGGTTCAGACCAGATCGCCAAGTATCGTTTGGGAAGAAGCTCAGAGGAGATGGCTCACGCAGAGCAGCAGAGAAGCAGAGAGATCCTGGGTGTTCTCTGCTGCTCTGCTGCTCTGCGTGAGATCTTCAACCGCCTCGATTCCGAGCTGACCTCTGCAGATGGCACGGACGCCGATGCTACCGCGGCTCCGGCGGGGCGGGCGGTGCCGGCGGCGCGGGCTGAGTCGACGCGGGAGGCGCTGCGGACGGCGCGGGCGCGAACCTGTCGGCGTACTTCAGCGGCTGGCCCTGCGCCCAGGGCTTGTAGCGGTTGGCGAAGTCGATCCGCTCGCCCAGCGGCGGGTGGCTGTCGTGCCACAGCTTGTAGAGCGTGCCGTGGTACGGCACCGCCAGGTTCTCGCTCTGCAGCTTGGCGAACGCGGTGGCGGCGTGGTGGTTGTCGCGCGTCAGCTCCAGGCCGAAGCGGTCGGACTCGTGCTCGGCCCAGCGGCTGAACGCCAGCGGGATCGGGGTGATCACCAGCGAGACCAGCGTGATGATCAGCCCCAGCAGCGGATAGCTGGCGATGTCGTCGAGCCGGTCGAAGCCGAAGCGGTGCTTCCAGTGCGAGATGAACCAGCCGGAGAGCCGGTGCACCGAGTAGAGCGCCGCCAGCATCACCCCGGTGATCAGCAGCAGGTTGAACAGCACGTGGCGCAGCACGTAGTGCCCCATCTCGTGCCCCATCACGAACAGCAGCTCGCGGTCGTTCAGCTTGCGGATGATGGTGTCCCACAGCACGATCCGCTTGGTGCCGCCGAAGCCCGTCACGTAGGCGTTCACCGCTTCGGTGTCCACGCTCTTGTCCACCTGGAACACGCGCCCGCCCTCGATCCCCGCGCGCTGCGCCAGCCCCAGGATCTGCGCTTCGAGCTGCTTGTCCTGCATCGGCCCGAACTTGTTGAACAGCGGGTCGATCCAGATGGGGGTCACGAAGATGGTGAGCACCAGCAGCGGCACCATCACCAGCGCCGTCCACAGCCACCACCGCCGCGGGCTCTTGCGCAGCAGCAGGTAGGGGATCCACAGCACCAGGGGGATGGTGATCAGGCCGACCACCAGCGCCTTCACCGAGTCGCCGAACCACTTGGCGAAGGACTGGTTCGACAGCCCGTACGCGTGCTCGCGCACGAACTCGGTGTAGTAGGCCAGTGGCAGCCCCACCACCCACGCCAGCACGCTCAGGATGATGCCGTAGATCACCACCGTGAAGTACCACCTGCGCCCGATCCGGTTCGCCACGTCGCGGATGCGCGCCGACAGCCCGGTGAACAGCACCAGCGCAGGCAGCAGCAGCCCCCAGAAGATCCCGAACACCCACAGCGCCAGGTTGCCGCGGAAGTAGCGCAGCGCCTTCTGCGACGGCTGCGGCACCGCCACGATCCCCGTGTCGGCCGCGTTGGCGCGCGCGGCGATCGCCGGCCCGGCGGTGGCGGTGGCGGTGCCGGTGGGCCGCTGCGCGGGGGTGCCGGTGGCGGCGCTCGCCGCGGCGCTGTCCACCGTGGGCGCGGCCTGGGCGAACGAAGCGGCCGGCGCGATGGCCAGCGCCAGGGCAAGGGTCAGCGTACGGAGCATGGGGCGGGGAAGGGCGGGG
Source organism: Longimicrobium sp. (assembly GCA_036399995.1). Lineage (GTDB taxonomy): Bacteria > Gemmatimonadota > Gemmatimonadetes > Longimicrobiales > Longimicrobiaceae > Longimicrobium. Next base: position 13,326 of record DASWMA010000312.1, read on the forward strand.
CGTGGACGGGCGTGGTCCCTCGGAGTGCCAACATGCTCGCGCCGCGCGCCGCCGCGGGCAAGGCGCGGGGGATGAACGTGACCGGGCGCGGTGTGGACGCGTGCCCCGTCGCCGTCAGGGCGCGCGGCCGCCGCGTTTGCCGCCGCTCAGCCGCGACGGTAGATTGTGCGCCCGCGCAGACGAACCGCTCCGCCCCTGCCGGGGCGGAGCTTTGTTCGTCCGGCGGAGACGTCTTTCGTCTCCGGGTTCAAGGGAATTCACACGGAAACGGAAGGGACCAGTCCCACCGGCCGTTCCTTCGCGAACGTGTTCCATTCGTTTCACCGCGTGATGCAGAACAGAACCTCCGACGGTGCAAGGCGCGGCACTCGCATTTCTCCCATCCGATGAAGTCGTTCCCGGTCTACCTCTTTCTCGTCGGCATACCGCTCGCCGGGCTGGCGCTCATCCTGCGCGCCGGTAACGGCCTCACCGCGCCGCCGCCGATCGCGGGCGCGTGGCGCGTGGAGGGCCACCCCCTCCCGGCCGCGGCCGACACCGGCCGCACCTTCGCCATCTCGCAATCCGGCCAGCACGTGGAGGTGGTGATCGGCCGCCACTCGCTGCGCGGCCGCTTCACCGGCGACTCGCTGGTGGCGGAGCGCCGCATCTCGCGGATGATGACGCGCGGCCCGTGCTTTCGGGCCACCGGCGTGCGGCTGCGCGCGCGGGTCG
>DASWMA010000313.1:0-2682 GCA_036399995.1 Longimicrobium sp.
CGGGGGCTGAGCCGGGCGATCTGGCCGACCAGGGTGTCGACCTCGGCGGCGTGGCCCTCCAGGGCGGCCACGCCGGCCAGGTGCACGCGCGCGCTGATGTTGCTGGAATCGAGCGCCACCAGGCGCTGCCACGCCCCGCGCGACACGGCCAGCGAGCGCCCCTGCCACATCGCCCGGTGGAACAGGATCTCGCCCAGCTCGTTGAGCGCCTCCACGTGGTCGGGGTGCACGGCCAGCAGGGCGCGGCAGAGCTGCTCGGCGCGCACCGCCGAGCCGGTGCGGAAGGCCACGCGCACCTGGAGGAGCTGCCGCTCGGCCTGGGGGAGCCGCTCGCCCATCGCCAGCGCCCGGGCGGCCGCCGCCGAGCCGTCTTCGGCGGCCCAGTCCTGCGCCACGCTCATCCGGTAGTGCGCCAGGGCGAACCCGGTGTCGGCCGCGGCCGCGCGGGCGAACTCGGCCGATGCCTCGCCGAACATCCCGCGGCGGAATGCGCGCTGGCCCGAGAGGTAGGCCTTGAGCGCCGGGAGCGACGCGGTGGTCAGCGCCGCCGTGCGGTCGAGCGCGTCGCGGGGGCCCCGCAGCTCGTTGGCCACCAGCCGGCGCACCAGCAGGTCCACGGCGCCGAACAGGCTGTCTTCGCGAACCTCGGCCACCTCGGCGTTCCCGCGCCTGCGGCCGCGCTCGTCGTAGAGCGCGGCCTGCAGGTGCAGGCGGCCGCCGGCCTCCAGCACGCTCCCCAGCACGAAGTGCCCGGCGCCGAAGCGGCGCGCGGCGCTCATCCCCGCCGCCATCCCGGCCGGCTCGGGCGTGGTGCGCAGAAAACCCAGGAGCGCGAAGGGATCCACCGTCGTCAGCTCGCCGGTGCCGTCCAGGCGAACCGACACCAGGTCCATCATCCCCTCGCCCAGGTACGCGTAGCCCGGCCCCGTGCGGACGGCGAAGGGGAGCACCGCCACGCGCGTGGGAACGCCGCCCGCCGGCCGGACCGCCGCCGGGCCGGAGGGACGCAGGAGGATGAAGACGAGCAGCAGCGCGGCGAGCACCCCCGCCGCGATCCCCCACCGCGCGGACCGGCGCCGCCGCGGCACCGATGCGAGCGCCGGGGAAGCGACGGAATCCGCTTCCCCGCGCTGGTGACCAGCGGCCGTGTGGACGGCAGCGTCCACTCCCGGCGCTACGTCACCCCTGGACGCAGCATCCACGTTGGGCCCGGCATCCACTCCCGGCGCATCATCACCCACGTGCACCAGGTCTGCCGGTGGACCCGGATCCACGCCGGCGCCGGGATCGGGGCCGACGTCCGCAGCGGGGACGGCAGGGGCGGCGGCGGGAGGTTCCGCGGCGACCGGGGAAACGGGCGGGGTGGGGCGAGGGACCGGCGGAGAGGCGACGCGGTCCGCAACGGGGCGAGGAAGGGCCGCCGCCGGCCGCCGATCGCGAATCGCCCGCACCAGCACGGCCGTCTCGGTGGCCGGCTCGGTGTCGTAGGCGCGGCGAAGTGCCCTGGCGAACGTCTCGTAGGCGGCCAGCGCGCCGGCGCGGTCGCCCGCGGCGTCCAGCGCCAGAAGCAGGGCGCGCAACGCCACCTCGTCGTGCGGCTCGCTCTCCACGGCCACGCGCCGCCAGCGCAGCTCGGCGTTCGCGTCGCCCTTGGCCTCGGCGAGCGAGGCTAGGCGGGTAGCCGCGTCGGCGGCCAGGCGCGCCAGGCGGCGCCGCTCGGCATCGAGCCACGATTGCCAGTCGCCCCCGCCGCCGGCGTGGAAGCCGGCCAGCAGCTCGCCGCCGTACAGCTCCAGCGCGCCCGCGTCGTCGCCCCGCTCCAGCGCGGCCTCCATCTCCCACACGTCGCACCGCAGCGCCGCGGCCGAGACCTCCACCGCGTCGTCGGGGCGGGGCTCCAGCAGGCCGGGAAGCGAGCGGCGTAAAAAGCTCAGCGCATTGCGCAGCGCAGCGCGGCCGCGGGCTTCCGGGAAGTCGGCCCAGAAGCGCGAAAGGAGCACGTCGCGCCGCACCGGCCCGCGCGGACGCGCCAGCACCAGGAACACGAAGAGCGCCGCCCGGCGCGGCTGCGCCAGGAGGCCGTCCACGCGCTCCCCGCCGGGGGCCCGCAGGTCGAGGTTGCCGAGCGTGCGAAGGTGGTACAAGCGAGGCGGGCGCGGGGAGCGGAAACAGACGGGGAGCCGCAATCTAGGCCGTCCGCCGATGCCCAACAACCCGCGGTTGCACTCAGGATACGCTCAGGATATGCCCCCGGTGCATCATTCCTGTCCAACGTCTCGCGAGCGCGAGCGGCTGCCTTCCCGCCTGGATGCCCACGCCGCCGAACCCGGTTTCCTCCCCCGCTTCGTCCTCTCCCCTCCCCACGATCCGCGCCCTTCCTTCGTGGGCGTCCGACGGCTCCAGCGCCACCAGCGCAACGCGGTTCCGCTCACGGCGGCGCCCCATACCCGAACCTTCGCAGCGACACCGATGACGTTCGAACGAATCTCGATCCGCCTCCGCTGGTGCCTGGCACTGCCGCTCGCCCTGGCGGCGGCCTGCACCGACACGCTTCCATCCGCCCCCGAGATGCCCGCGCCGGCCACGGTGCAGCGCCTGGAGTGCACCGCCAACCGCGTGGAGGGAACGGTCGCCTGCTCCACCGCGGGGAACACGGGCGCCACCGGGGCGCGCGCCGACCTG
>DASWMA010000314.1:0-7833 GCA_036399995.1 Longimicrobium sp.
TGCCGCGCCTGAACGCATCGTCAACTGCGTCATCAGGGGAAACCGGAGCCTTCCGCGGCGTCCTTGCGTCACTCCGGTTTCGTGGATGCGGTGCACCCCATCGTCGCCCAACCCTCGATGCGGAGGAGGTGCACGGTCGCCGGGCTCGCCTCATCGCCCCCCTGATCGAGCCGTTGAGACAGCCGAGCCTTTCACGATTGCCGAAGGGTAGAGGGGGGCTCTCCGAAAAAATTTCGATCCTCAGCGCGAGCGCCACCTGCAGCCACTCGTCGACGGGTTTGATGCAAGCGAGCGGGAGACCTGCTGCAACCCAATCTGCGATGAACCATGAAAGAACGCGGCTACCTCGCCGTTGAAGCCTCGCGCGGTTTGCGAGGCTTTTCGTAGTTGTTGCTGCGGCTTCAGCCGCCGGCCAACAGCCGCCTGCCGAGCAGACAGCCGCCCGTCGTCCCTGGATCGGATGCACCGGGTTTGACGAACCGCCCGCGCCGCCGCATGCTAAGCCCTCAGCATCGGCACTCACCACATCCGCCATTCTCCCGTAAGCACCCCATGCACCCCACCCGAGTCGCACGCGCGCTCGCCCTCGCGGCCGCGCTCCTGGCTACCGCCGCGCAGGCGCAGGAGCGGCGGCCGCTGGTTCCGCTCGACCTGTATCACCTGCGCACCGCGGGGCAGGCGGCGCTGTCGCCCGACGGGCGCAGCGTGGCCTACGTGGTCACGCAGGCCGATTCGGCCACCAACCGCTACCGCCGCGAGCTGTGGATCGCGCGGACCGACGGCTCGGGGGCGCGGCGGCTGACCTGGCTCAACGTGTCGGCCGGCGCGCCGTCGTTCTCGCCCGACGGGCGCCAGCTGGCGTTCGTCAGCGCGCGCGAGGGGAAGCCCGCGCAGATCTGGATCCTGCCGCTGGCCGAGGGCGGCGAGGCGTGGCCGCTCACCTCGCTCGAGACCGGCGCGTCGGCCGCGGTGTGGTCGCCGCGCGGCGACCGCGTCGCCTTCACCTCGTCGCTGAAGCCCGAGCAGCTCGACTCGGCGGCGGCCGCGCGTCGCGACACGGCGAAGGCAGACGCCGGCGCAATCCGCCGCATCCACGCCGACCGCGCCGCCGCCAACCGCTCGATCCGTACGTACCTGCAGAACGAAGGGAGCGACGACGACCCGCAGGTGGTGGACCGCTTCGGCTACCTGGGTGAGACCGGCATCCAGACGGGCGACGAGTGGGGCCAGGTGTTCGTGGTGGACGTCCGCCCCGAGGCGAAGCCGGTGCGCCTCACCTCGAACCGGTGGGACACCGGCAATCTGTCGTGGTCGCCCGACGGGCAGTGGATCGCCGCGGCGTCGGGGCAGCCCACCGACGAGCGCCACCCCGACTACGAGCTGCAGGGGAGCATCGTGCTCATCCCCAGCACGCCCGGCGGCCAGCCGCGCCGGCTGGCCGAAGCGGGATACAACCTGGGCGGCCCCGGCTTCTCGCCCGACGGGCGGTGGATCGTGTACACCCGGCAGAACGTGGGCGGCCAGTTCTTCACGGCCAGCAACAACGAGCTGATGCTGATGCGCCCCGACGGCGGCGGCCGCGTGAGCGTAACCGGGCCGATGGACCGCTCGGTGGCCGGCTACCGCTGGGGGCCGGGGGGGTGGCTCTACTTCACCGTGGCCTCCGAGGGGGCGGTGTCGCTCTGGCGCACCCGGCCGGACCGCGTGGCGCCGGAGCGGGTCGTGAGTGGGCCGCGCGGGGTGCTGGGCTTCGACGTGAAGGGCACCACCGTGGCGTGGACGCAGATGAGCCCGCAGCGCCCCAGCGACGTGTACGCCGCCGAGCTCGACGGCACCCGCGAGCGCCGCCTGACCGCGCTGAACGACACCCTGCTCAGCCGCGTGTACGTGGCCGACTACGAGGAGATCCGCTACCCGTCGTGGGACGGCAAGCAGGTGCAGGGGTGGTTCCTGAGGCCGCTGGGCGTGCGCGCGGGGCAGCGGGCGCCGCTCGCGCTGGAGATGCACGGCGGCCCGCACGTGATGTGGGGCCCGGGCGAGGCCAGCATGTGGCTCGAGTACCAGTCGCTGGCCGGCGCCGGCTACACCGTGTTCTTCGCCAACCCGCGCGGCTCCGAGGGCTACGGAGAGGCGTGGCTGCGGGCGATCCACCAGAACTGGGGAACCCCGCCGGCGCGCGACATCCTCACGGGCCTGGACAGCGTGATCGCGCGCGGGCTGGGCGACCGTGACCGGCAGGTGGTGACCGGCGGGAGCTACGCCGGCTACATGACGGCCTGGCTGATCGCAAAGGAGTCGCCCGACCGCTTCAAGGCCGCGGTGGCGCAGCGCGGCGTGTACGACCTGGCGATCTGGTGGGGCGCGTCCAACACCTGGCGGCTGTTCGAGGGCGAGTTCGGCGGCCGCCCGTGGGAGCAGGCCGAGCTGGCGCGCGCGCAGAGCCCGCTGACCTACGTGGCGAACGTGAAGACGCCGCTGCTGATGCTGCACGGCGCGCTGGACTACCGCGCCAGCGTCTCCAGCGCGCTCGCCTTCTACCGCGGGATGAAGCAGGGGAACACCGAGGTGCAGATGGTGCTCTATCCCCGCGAGGGCCACGAGTTGACGCGCTCCGGCGAGCCCGCCCACCGCGTGGACCACATGCTCCGGATCGTGGACTGGTTCGAGCGCCACATCACGCACTGAACAGCGGTGCGAAGGTGCGAAGGTGCGAAGGTGCGTTCCAGCCACACCCTCGCACCCTCGCACCTCGCACCTTCGCACCCCTTACCGTCTCCCCACCCCCTCCACCGCCACCCTCCAGATCCGCACCGTGCTCTTCGCCCCGGTGGCGGGGTCGCTGGTCTCGTGGCGGAGGTCGATCTCTTCCACCACCCAGTCCATGTCCTCCATCCAGTCGATGAACTCGCCGATGTACACGCGGCCGGGGTCGGCCAGCAGCATCCGCCCGCCGCTGGCCAGGATGCGCGGGAGCAGCGTGGCCAGCGCCTGCGCGTTGCGCGACTCGTAGAGCACGTCGGCCGCCAGCACCAGCTCCCACGTCTCGCCGGGCGGAGGGTGGCGCCAGTCGAGGAGCGCGGTGCGCAGCGGGGCCAGGCCGTTGCGCACCGCGTTCACCTCGGCGAAGCGCAGCGCGTCGCCGTAGTAATCCGTCGCCAGCGGGTGGAGGCCCAGGCCGCGCAGCGCCAGCGACGGCAGCGACAGGCCGGCGCCCAGCTCCACGATGCGCTGCTCGCGCGGGGGGTGCTCCAGCAGGTGCCTGGCCAGCGCCCGCGCGCTGGGCCACAGGTCGGCCCAGTACGGCATCCGCTCGTCGGCCTCGAACTCGGCCTCATCGATCAGCGCGTCGGCCGCGCGGGGAAGGAGCACGTCGATCGAGAAGCCCGCGTGCGCGAACCGCTCCTCGCGCAGGTCGAAGCGGGCGCGCAGCGTGGCCTCGGTTTCGGCCTCTCCCGTCCGTACCGGCTCCATCCGTGCCTTTTCGCTTGCCCGTGTGCCGCGGCGCAGGGTACCTTTCCGCCACGGTGAAGATCGAATCCCCACGCTCTCGTCCGCGGCCCGGCGCGTCAACCCCGGGCCGCACATCCGCGGATCTCCAGGCGTAAGACAGATGCCATCGCGGCGGCCGTTCGAGCGCCGGGTCCGGCGCGCCCTGATCCTCTTCTCCCTCGTCCCCACGCTGCTGATGCTGGGCGCCGGGGCGTTCGCCGTGGCGCGCGCCTTCGCCGTGAGCGACCCCGCCAGCGCGTGGGAGCGCGTGGGCGGCAGCGGCCGCGAGCTGATCCGCCGCGCCGAGGCCAGCGGCGACCCCGAGCTGGCCCGCGCCGCCCGCGTGCACCGCGAAGAGCTCTCCAGTTCCGTCACCCACGCCCGGCGGTGGGAGTACCTGCTGCGCCGCGCGGTGGTGGTGGTCCCCATCGCGGCGCTGGTGGCGGCGGCGCTGCTGGTGGTGCTGGCCGCGCGCGCCTCGCGCCGCATCGGGCGGCGGCTGTCGCGGCCGGTGGGCGAGCTGGCGGGGTGGGCCGGCCTGGTCGCGCGCGGCGAGCCCCTTCCCGCCCCCCGCCCCGGCGAGGCGGACGAGGCCGAGTTCGGCACGCTGCGGCAGGCGTTCCGGTCGATGGAGGAAGAGCTCACCACCTCGCGCGCCCGCGAGCTCGAAGCCGAGCGGATGCGCACCTGGATCGGGATGGCGCGGCGGGTGGCGCACGAGCTGAAGAACCCGCTCACGCCGATGCGCCTCGCCGTGCGCACCCTCCACCGCGCGGGGACGGACAGCGAGCCGGGCCGCGAGGCGCTGGAGGTGATCGAGCAGGAGAGCGAGCGGCTGGAAGAGCTGGCCCGCGCCTTCGCCCAGCTCGGCCGGCTGCCGGAGGGGCCGAAGGCGGAGGTCGATCTCAGGGAGGTGCTGGAGTACCTGCTGCGCAGCCACATGCCGCCGGGCGTGAAGGCGCGGCTGCGCGTGCCGATGGGGCTCCCCACCGTGGACGGCTATCCCGACGCGCTCTCCCGCGCCTTCGCCAACCTCCTGCTGAACGCGGCAGATGCGACGGGAGGGACGGGATCGGTGGAGGTGGTGGCCCGCGCCGCGAACGGCCACGTGGAGGTGCGCGTGCTCGACAGCGGCCCCGGCATCGCCGCCGAGAACATCGAGCGCATCTGGGAGCCGGACTTCACCACCAAGTCCCGCGGCACCGGCCTGGGGCTGACGCTGGTCCGCCAGACCGTGCAGGCCCACGGCGGCAAGGTAGGCGCACGGAACCGGCCGGAAGGCGGCGCCGAGTTCCGCGTGGTGCTGCCGGTGGCGCAGATGACGGCAGTAGCAGCCGGTGAACAAAAGGTACAAAATCCTTGACAGGCCGAACGGCGCGCCACATATTCTCTGGCACATCTTCCCCAAGCGAGCTACGGCTGCTTGGGCCCCCCGGGGCTAAGGCCCCGGGGTTTTTTTTTATCCCTGTACCGCACACCTTTCGGGTCCCGCCATGCGCGTCGCGTTCATCATCGACGGCTTCAACCTCTACCACTCGATCCGCGACGCTGAGAAGCAAGTCTCGGCTCGGCCACAACGCTGGTTGAACCTGCGGACGTTCTGCGAAGACTACGTTCGTCACTTTGGCCCGACAGCGGTGCTTTCCGGAGTCTTCTACTTCTCTGCCCTCGCCAAGCATCTCGAAGCGGCGAAGCCGGACATTGTCCGGCGGCATCAGTCGTACATTGAAGCGATTGAAGCAACTGGTGTTGACGTGACGTTGGCCAGCTTCAAATCCAGCGAGAAGTTCATCCCCTTCAAGTACTGCGAGTTTCGGCTTTGGCCAATCCGCCGTCGAATCCGTCTGCCGATCCCGCGGTGGGGAGTGGTTGTCCGACGAACAGAAGAGAAGGAGACTGACGTCGCCATCGCTTCGAAGATGTTCGAGTTACTTCACACTTCCGTGGCAGACGCAATCGTTCTAGTGAGCGGGGACACCGATCTCCTTCCAGCGATTCGGATGGCGAAGTCGCTTTTTCCTGGGGCAGAGGTCGCTGTCATCTTCCCATTCAAGAGGCATAACGCCGAACTGAAGCGGGTGGTACGTCGTTCGTTCAAGGTGCGACGCGAGCAATACGCCCGCCATCAACTCCCTGACCCAATCGTGCTGCCGAACGGCCACCAGATCCGAAAGCCGCAAACGTGGTGACGGAGCAGGGGCATGAAGATCGTGGATGAAACATCACCGTCGGGACGGCGTACCATGCGCCCATCCAGCGCACCCACCCACGGCCGGCCGCTTCATGTCATCCACCGTCCTGATCGTAGACGACGAGCCCAACATCCGCCGCATGCTCGGCTCCCTGCTGCGCGCCGAGGGCTTCCGCACGCGCGAGGCGGGGAGCGGCCGCGGCGCCCTGGCCGAGGTGAGGCAGGAAGAGCCCGACGTGGTGCTGATGGACCTGTACATGGACGACGAGGGCGGCCTGGACGCCCTCCCCCGCCTGCTGGAAGCCGCCCCCGGCCTTCCCGTGGTGATGATGAGCGGCCGCGCCACGCTCAGCGACGCGGTGAAGGCCACGCGCCTCGGCGCCTTCCACTTCATCGAGAAGCCCCTTTCCCCCGAGGCCGTTCTCCTCACCCTGCGCGGCGCGCTGGAGCTGCGCAACGCCCGCGAGCTGAACCGCGCCCTCCGCGCCGAGCTGGGCGACGGCGAGCAGATGGTGGGGCAGGCCCCGTCCATTCACCGCGTGCGCGAGATGATCCAGCGCGTGGCGCCCACCGACGCGCGCGTGCTGATCACCGGCGAGAGCGGGACGGGGAAGGAAGTCGCCGCGAACATGCTGCACGCGCTGTCGAAGCGCGCCGGCGGGCCGTACGTGCGGATGAACTGCGCCGCCATCCCGCGCGACCTGGTGGAAAGCGAGATGTTCGGCCACGAGAAGGGCGCCTTCACCGGCGCGACCGACCGCCGCCGCGGGCGCTTCGAGCTGGCCAGCGGCGGCACCCTGTTCCTGGACGAGATCGGCGACCTGTCGCTCGAGGCGCAAGCCAAGCTGCTGCGCGCGCTGGAAGGCGGCGAGATCGAGCGCGTGGGCGGCCACGAGTCGATCAAGGTGGACGTGCGCATCCTCTCCGCCACCAACCACGACCTGCGCGCCCAGGTGGCCGCCGGCCGCTTCCGCGAAGACCTCTTCTTCCGCCTGCACGTGATCCCCCTGCACCTTCCGCCGCTGCGCGAGCGCAGGGAAGACGTGCCGCTGCTGGTGGAGCACTTCATGGAGCGCTTCCGCCGGCGCACGGCCATGCGCGCGCCGCGGCTGATGCCCACGGGGATGGACGCGCTGGAGCGGCACGCCTGGCCCGGCAACGTCCGCGAGCTGGCCAACATCCTCGAGCGGCTCTGCATCCTGCACGCGGGGCAGAACGTGGGCGCCGCCGAGATCCGCGGGCTGCTGGCCGGCGGCGCCACGTCCGCACCGCCCGAGCCCGCGGCGTGGCAGCCGCAGGACGAGCGCACCCTCAGCGACCGCCTCGACGACTTCGAGCGCGACCTCCTCTCCGGCGCCCTGGCCGCCGCCGACGGCAGCGTGGCCGAGGCGGCGCGCCTTCTCCGCACCGACCGCGCGAACCTGTACCGGCGGATGCGGCGCCTGGGCATCGACCGGTGACATCCACGCACACTTCCCGCGTCACAACGACACGTCCCCACCCTTGCGCCGTCCGCCCCGGGCGCCGCAAATCAAACGCAGTCATGGAGATGCGGATCGCCGCGCACGGGGCACGCCCCGTGCCTTCGGCGGAGCCGGCCGATCGACCGGTCCCCCGCTCCAGATCCCGCCCGAGAGGAACCATGCGCAGGTCCGTCCCCATCCTGCTGGCGCTCGCCACGGCGCTTTCCGCGGCGGTCCCGGCCGCCGCGCAGGACACCGTTCCGCCCGCGGGGCGGCGCCTTCCGGCCGAGCAGGCGCGCCGCGTGGTGGCGTTCTTCAACGATCCCGGCACCGTTCACCTGAGCGGCGACTCGCGCGTGGCGCGGGGCACCTCCATCCGCGGCAACGTGGCGGTGCTCGACGGCGAGCTGGCCATCGCCGGGCGGGTGGAGGGCGACGTGGTGGTGATCAACGGCGGCGCGCGGCTGCTGGAGGGCGGCGAGATCACCGGCACCCTCACCGTGGTGGGCGGCACCATCACGCGCCACCCCGGCGCCCGCGTGGGCGGCCAGGTGCTGGCCTGGGCCGACCGCCTCGACTACCTGCGCCGCGGCGACCGCATCCATGCCGACGTGGCGGGGGATGCGGATCCGCCCGTGGCCCTGGCGCCGGCCGACACCATCCGCGACGCCGAGGCCGACGTGGCGGTCG
>DASWMA010000315.1:0-9734 GCA_036399995.1 Longimicrobium sp.
GCGGCGGTGCCAGTGATTTGAAGCGGGGCAGAAAAAGCGCATAACTGCCCCTGAGGCGGGTTTTGCCCTCCTCCAGGCCCTTGACACCGGCGCGTGCTCATAGAAGGGATGCGCGCCCGGAGGGCCGGGACGCCGCCGCGCCGGGACGGACGTGGAGGAAGCAGCTGGACGCCGGGCGCGGCGGTGGCCCGGCGCCGTTGGGCACGGCGGTATCGTACCCTACGGCGCGCGCAGCCCGGTTCGGCGCCCCAGCGCCGAACACGCCCAAACCCCATCGTTCACCATCCCCGCACGGGCGAACGAGCCATCCACGAAACACGACCGCGGGGCCCGCCGTGTAGCGAGCCCCGCGATGCGCGAAACAACCCGATGATCCGTCCGCCGGGCAGAAGCCTAGCGGGTGCGGCGCTCCTTGATGCGGGCCGCCTTGCCGCGCAGGGCGCGCAGGTAGTACAGCTTGGCCCGGCGCACGCGGCCCTCGCGCACCAGCTCGATGCTGGCCAGCATGGGCGAATGCAGCGGGAAGGTGCGCTCCACGCCCACCCCGCCGCTGATCTTGCGGACCTTGAACGTCTCGCTGATGCCGCCGTGCTTGCGGCCGATGCACACGCCCTCGAACGCCTGGATGCGCTCCTTGTCACCCTCGCGCACGCGCACGTTCACGCGGACCGTGTCGCCCGGGCGAAAGCTCGGGATGTTGTCGCGCAGGTACTCCTTCTGGGTCTCGATGAACGGATGCATGAGATCCCTTCCTTCCGTGAAGCTGGGTTGAGAGAGGTTGGGCGGGCCGCCACCGGCGGCTCCGGTTCGGGTCCCAACGTCTAGCCGTGTTCCGGATGCTCGCCCAGGAGCTCCGGACGCCGCTCGCGCGTGAGCCGTTCGGCCTGCTCACGCCGCCACGCGGCGATCTTCGCGTGGTCGCCGGAGAGCAGGATCTCCGGCACCCGCGCTCCCCGGTACTCGGCGGGGCGCGTGTACGACGGCGGGGAGAGCAGCCCGTCGTAGAAGCTGTCGGTGCTCGCGCTCTCGTGGTCCGAGATCGCACCCGGCAGCAGCCGCACCACCGCGTCCAGCACCGCCAGCGCGGCCGGCTCGCCGCCCGACAGGATGAAGTCGCCCAGCGACAGCTCCTCGTCGGCCAGCCCCTCGGCCACGCGGTGGTCCACGTCCTTGTAGTGCCCGCACAGCAGCGTCAGCTCGGGCTGCACCGCCAGGCGAACCGCGTCGTCGTGGGTGAACCTGCGCCCCCGCGCCGACATCAGCACGATCCGCCCGCCGGGGCGGGCTTCCCCCTCCGGCGCCAGCGACTCCACCGCCTTCCAGAACGGCTCGGGCTTCATCACCATCCCCGAGCCGCCGCCGTAGGGGAGGTCGTCCACCGTCTGGTGGCGGTCGTGCGTGAAGTCCCTCAGCTGCACCAGCCGGTAGCTCACCAGCCCGGCCGCCGCCGCCCGCGCGGGGATCGAAAGCCCCAGCGGGCCCCGGAAGAAGTCCGGGAAGAGCGTGACCACGTTGATGCGCATCACAGCTCCGTGAAGCCCTCGGGGAGCTGCACCTCCACCACCCCCGCCGCGCGGTCCACGCGGCGCACCAGCCCCTGCACGAAGGGGATCAGCATCTCCTTCTTCCCCTCGCGCAGCACCCCCAGGTACCAGCCGGAGGGCGCCTCGTACACCTCGCCCACCGTCCCCAGCGTCTCCTCGCCGTCGATCACGCGGAGGCCGGGAAGCTGGTGGATGAAGGCCTCGTCGTCGTCCAGCGGCGCCGCCTCGCCGGCGGGGATCAGGAGGCTGGCGCCGCGCAGCGACTCGACCCCGTCGTTGCGCCCGCCGTGCTCGGCGGTCTTCACCAGCAGCCCGCCCTTGAAGGGACGGGCCCGCTCGATGGTCAGCTGCCCCTCGCCCGGCCGGCCCTGCGCGTCGCCCAGCCGCAGCACGCGGCCGGGGGCGAACACGGCGTCGGGGTGGTCGGTCTCCACGCGGACGAACAGCTCGCCCTTGATGCCGTGCGGCTTCTGGACCGTGCCGACGACCAGGAACCCGTCCTCCCCCGCCACCATGCTCAACCGGTCACGCCTCGGCGGGCTTGTCGCCCTCGGGGGCGGCCCCGGTCTCGGCGGCCGCGTCGGTGACCTGGTCGTTCACCGCCGTGGGGGCCGCGTCTTCCACCTGCGCGTCGGTCGCGGTCTCCTCGGAGGCCTCGGCGACCTCGGCGGCCGGAGCAGTCTCCTCGGCGGCCGGGGCCGAAGCCTCGGCGTCGTCGCCGCCGGTCACCCGGTCGGCCACCGCCTCGGCGGCGTCCGACACCTTCTCGGCCACGGTCCCGGCGGCGTCCTTCACGGCGTCCACCACGGTCGAAGCGGCGTCGGCCACGGTGCCGGCGGCGTCGCTCGCCACGCCGGCCACGGCCGAAGCCGCGGTGCCGGCCGCGCCGGCGACCGCCGAAGCGGCGCCCTTGGCGGCGTCGGCCGCCTTGCCCGCGGCGCCCTTGGCCGCCTTGCCGGCGGTGGCGGCGGCGTTGGTCACGGTGCTGGCCACCGACTCGAGCGCGCTCTCGGGCTTGAACACGCCCGCCTTGCGGAAGAGCGAGCGCACGGTGTCGGTGGGCATGGCGCCCTTGGCGATCCAGGCGTTGGCCTTGTCGCGGTCGACCTTGAGGGTCTCGGGCTGGGTGGTGGGGTTGTAGTGGCCGATGGTGGCCACGAAGCGGCCGTCGCGCGGCATCGAGCTCTCGGCGATCACGATGCGGTAGTGCGGGGCCTTCTTACGGCCCATGCGACGGAGACGGATCTTGAGTGCCATCAGACTCCTCAGGGTCTTGGCGGTGGCGTCCTGCCCGGCCCCGCGGAACCGCTCCACGGGTGGACGGACGATCGAAACGGCAGGTGACAGGTTACAGGGGACAGGGTACAGCAAGCCGTTGCAGGCTGTCCCCTGTTCCCTAGCCCCTGTTCCCTCGCCGTCTACATCCGGGGCATTCCCCCGAATGGAAGGCGCGGCATGCCGCCCTTGGGCATCATGCCCTGCATCGCCTTCATCTGCTTCATGAACTTCTGCATCTCCTTGAACTGCACCAGGAGCTGGTTGATCTCGGAGACGGGCCGGCCGCAGCCGCGCGCGATGCGTGCGCGGCGCTGGCCGTTGAGCATCTCGGGGCGCTTCCGCTCCTGCACCGTCATCGACAGGATGATCGCCTCGATGTGCTTGAACTTCTTGGGATCGACCTTGACGTTCTTCAGCATCTTGCTGTTCACGCCCGGGATCAGCTTCAGCAGGTTCTCGAGCGGGCCCAGGTTCTGGAACTGCCGCAGCGCGACCAGGAAGTCTTCCAGGTCGAAGCGCCCGGCGCCCATCATCTTCTTTTCGAGCTTGGCGGCCTCGTCGGTGTCGAAGGAGCGCTGCGCCTTCTCCACCAGCGCCACCACGTCGCCTTGCTGCAGGATGCGGCCGGCCATGCGGTCGGGGTGGAAGTCCTCCAGCCCGTCCAGCTTTTCGCCCACGCCCAGGAACTTGATCGGCTTCTGGGTCACGCCGTAGATGGAGAGCGCGGCGCCGCCGCGGGCGTCGCCGTCCATCTTGGTGAGCACCACGCCGCTCACGTCGAGCGCGTCGTCGAAGCCCTTGGCCACGTTCACGCTCTCCTGGCCGATCATCCCGTCGGCCACGAAGAGGATCTCGTGCGGGCCGAGCGCCGCCTTCAGGCGCCGCAGCTCGTCCATCAGCTCTTCGTCGATCTGCAGCCGGCCGGCGGTGTCCACGATCAGCACGCGGTCGCGCTCGGTCTTCGACAGCTCCAGCGCGCGCCTGGCGATCCCCACCACGTCCTTGCTGCCGGGCTCGGCGTATACCGGCACGCCCACCTGCTGCCCCAGCGTCTGCAGCTGCTCCACGGCGGCGGGGCGGTACACGTCGCACGCCACCATCCGGGTCTGCCGCATCTCGCGCTTCATCTTGCGCGCGATCTTGCCGGCCGTCGTCGTCTTCCCCGAGCCCTGCAGCCCCACCACCATGATCACCGTGGGCGGAATCGGCGCCAGCGCCAGCGGCGCGCGCTTCTCGCCCAGCATGGAGGTGAGCTCTTCGTGCACCACCTTCACCAGCTGCTGGCCGGGCGTGACCGACTTGAGCACGCGCTCGCCGAGCGCCTTCTCTTCCACGCGCTTCATGAAGTCGCGCGTGACCTGGTAGTTGACGTCGGCCTCGAGCAGCACGCGGCGGATCTCGCGCAGCCCCTCGCGGATCATGGGCTCGGTGAGCACCCCGCGCTGGCGGAGGCCGCCGAGTACGCCTTCGAGCTTTTCGCTGAGCTGGTCGAACAAAGGGGTTGCCCCGGAAATGACGAAAAACGCCCGCCCGTCCGCGGGTCGCGGTCAGGCGGAGGCAGCAAAGCCCTTGATTATAGCGCGGATGGCCGGTTTCTGCAACCGCCGGGATGGTGCGGAGGTACGGGGGCGCGGAGGTACGGGGGGCCATCCCGGCAAACAGCATTGGCCTACGGAGAGCACAAGGGAGCAGAGAACGGCAAGGGCGACTCTGCTGCCCTGCGTGAGCTTCGTCGTTCGTCGTGGTCCGCATCCGGCGCAGCCCGGGATCGCGTCATCCGCGCTTCCATCTTCCGGCATCCACCGCCCGGGTGTACCTTCGCGCCGCACGGGCTGTCCTGAACGTACCCCCGCACCTCCATACCCCCGCACCCGAATGGTTTCCACGCCCCCGGTGATCGAGACCGAGCGACTGATCCTGCGCATGGCCGAGATCGGCGACGCGCCGGAGATCGTGCGCTACTTCGCCCACAACCGCGAGCACCTGGCCGGCTCGCGCCCGCGGATGACGGGCGAGTTCTTCACCGAGGATTTCTGGCGCGCACAGTCGCACGCCGCGCTCTCGGAGTTCCGCACCGACCGCTCGCTGCGGCTGTTCATGTTCGAGCGGCCGGGCAGCCACCGCGTGATCGGCAACGTGAACTTCGTTCAGTTCCAGCGCGGCGCGGCACACTACTGCACGCTGGGGTACGGCATCGACCGCGAGCGCGAGGGGCGCGGGCTGATGCACGAGGCGCTGCTGGCGGGGATCCGCCACGTGTTCGGCACGCTGAACATGCACCGCATCCAGGCCAACTACGTGCCCTGGAACCGCCGCAGCGGTGCCCTGCTGCGCCGCCTGGGCTTCACCGTGGAAGGCTACGCGCGCGACTACCTGTACCTGGACGGCGCCTGGCAGGACCACATCCTCACCAGCCTCACCAACCCCCACTGGCGCCCGGACGTCTGACCCTGGGGTCACAGGTAGCCGTTCCGAGTGCGACTGACCTGGGCTGCTGAAGCCGATCGCGAACGATCTGCAGGAAATGAATCGCGCAGCCCCGGTCCCGCCGAGGCTGCGCGATTCATCATCTCTCCCGTACCTCCGTACCCCCGTACCGCCGTACCCGCCGTTATCGGGGATTCCCGATCCGGATGGTGTCGCGCGGCATCTGGTAGCGCGGGTCGATCACCGGCGGCGGCGGCGGAGGCACCACCGGCTCGGGCGGGCGCTGGCGGCCGCGCTGCCGCGGCTGCTGCACAGGCGGCTGCACCGGCGGCGTGAAGGTGTCCACGGGCACCGGCTCCACGGGCGTGTACTCCTCCGGCGGCGCCGGAGGAGGCGGCGGCGGCACGGGCCGCGGCTGCGGACGCGGCTCCTGGCTCACCGGCGGGGGCGGCGGCGCGGGCGCGGGGCTTGGCGGCGGCGCGGACGGACGCTCGCCGTCTTCGCCTTCGGCCGCGGCGCTGTCGGTCGGGGGCGGGGGCGGCGGCACGTAGCCGCGCAGCCGCACGAACGGCGCGCCGCGCGGGTTGCGCACCAGCGCCGCGCGCGTTCCCGGCGGCCAGCTGGCGGCCGACGGGAAGCCGGTCAGCTCGATCCACACGGTATCCTTCACCACGCGCCCCGACACGAACTGCCCCGCCCCGGCCGGGTCGAACGCCACGAAGGCGAAGATCCCGTCGCGGCGCACCTCGCCGAGCAGCGGGAACGCCGCGCCCTCGCGCACGTACTGCCCGGCGATGGAGTCGAGCCGCTGGGTGGCGATGCGGAACTCGCCCGGCGGCACCAGCCGGTACACCTGCTCGCGCACCCGCAGCGTGTCGCGCGCGGGGTATTCGAAACCGGTGAACACCCACCGCCCCGAGATCACCGGGAGCCCCGCGCGCTGCTCCGGCGTGGGCCGGTGCAGCGGCGGAAGCGGCTCCACGTCCGCCCGCGCCTCGTTGCACGCCGCCGCGCCGAGCAGCGCGAACGCCGCCAGCACCCCCTGGATCCGTGTCACCGACGTCTCGTCACCGTTGGAAGTTGCGGAAGGGCTTCGCCATCGGCCCGGTTGCCCGCCGCGCACGAGCCGTGCCGGAGAGGTGCGCGCCGGCGCCCAAGAGTTGACACGATATGGCGATAACCCTAGCTTCGACAACGGACCCGGCGGATCTCCGCCGATTTCGCACCACTGTGTACACATCCCATGTCTACCACCGCGACGTCGCGGCCGGAACAGAGCGAAGCGCTTCTCCGCCGCGCGCTTGAGGCCCACGGCCAGCGCTTCACCGAGCAGCGCGCGGCCGTCTTCCGCTTCCTGGCCGGCACCTTCGAGCACCCGTCTGCCGACGAGGTGTTCACGGCCGTGCGCGGCGAGATCCCCGACATCTCGCTGGCCACCGTGTACAAGGCGCTGGAAACGCTGGTGAGCTGCGGCCTTGCGGTGAAGCTCACCTACGGCGACGACTCGGCCCGCTACGACGCCCGCACGGACGACCACTTCCACTCGCGCTGCCTGCGCTGCGGCATCGTGCGTGACGTGCCCGGCGAGTCGGTGGAGATGCCGCGGGTGCAGGTGGGCGAAGGGTTCCGCGTGGAAGGCTTTCGCGTGGAGGTGGTGGGCTACTGCCCGCCCTGCGCCGCGGCGCTGGAGTAGCCCCGCCCGTTCCGGCAGATCGACGCTCCCCGGCACCGCAGCCGGGGAGCGTTTTTGTTTACGATCATGACGACTCAATCCGCTGCTGCTGCGCCTTTCGCCTGCTCCGCAACAGCGCGCCAATGCCCCGGATCCCCCATCGAAACGACCTGTTGAAGTCATCCTGATCGGGCGAGCGCTCCGGAGGCGCGGGCTCGGACGCATCGCGGCATCCTGGCTGGACAGCTTCTGGCATGGGCTGAGCCTCGTCACCGTCCTTCATGGTACCTCCCAGAAAGCGGTTCACGTTGCCGGTATGCAAAACGTTCGTCCCGATCTGCCAGCTCGTCAAGGCGCTCCGAATCGTGCCACCAAGTGCAGCAAGTGGTTACACCACAACCACTTACCCCTTTGGTAGGCTGACTTCTCGTTAACGAAATTCCGGTTCCGGCCCTGAGTGGTTGTATCTTCAGCGCAGCCGCATCCACGCTTGAGATACCGAACCGAGTGGATTTGATGGAGAAGATGCCGATGCTGCCGCCCCGCGAGCACGAAGCGAAGCCCGACGGGGCCGCGTGGCCGCTGTCGCGGCTGCCGCATGCTCCGCCGCCGTCCGGGGTCGGGCCGGTGGACGGGTTCCGCGGCGAGCTGATGACCGACGAGGCGCGGCGGACGCCGTTCGGCGATGCGTCGGGGATCCTGCGCGGCGTGCCCGACGCGGTGGCCGTGCCGACGGATGCCGACGACGTGGCGGCGCTGGCGCGCTGGGCATCGTCGCGCAACGTCACGCTGATCCCGCGGGGCGCCGGGACGGGGATGCCGGGGGGCAACGTGGGCCGCGGCGTGAGCGTGGACATGGTGTCGCACTTCCGCGCGCTACCCGCCGTGGACGCCGCGCGGCGGACGGCGGCGGCCGGCGTGGGGGTGACGCTGGCGGAGTTGAACGCCGCGGCACGTCCCCATGGCCTGCAGTTCCCGGTCGACCCGTCGAGCGGCGAGCGCGCCACCTTCGGGGGGATGATCGCGAACAACTCCGGTGGGTCGCACACGGTGCGCTACGGCTCCACGCGCGCCTGGGTGCAGGCGCTGGAGGTGGTGCTAGCCGACGGCACACGCGTGCGCACCTCGCGCGGCGAGCGCGAGCGGCACCCGCGGCTGGCCGAGATCCTGGCCGGCGTCGATGCCGCGCTGGCGGAGCACGCCGCGGCGATCGTGGCGCGCTGGCCACGGGTGCGGAAGAACTCGTCGGGGTACGCGCTGAAGGAGTACCTCGAGACCGGCGACGCGGTGGACCTGCTGGTGGGGAGCGAGGGAACGCTGGCGCTGGTCACCGGGGCCGTGCTGCGGCTGGCGCGGGTGCCGGCGGCGCGCGGGCTGGCGCTGCTGGAGTTCACCGATCTGGCCGCGGCCGGCGCGGCGGTGGAGCGCATCCTGGAGCTGCGCCCCGCCACCTGCGAGATCATCGACCGCACCTTCATCGACCTGGTGCGTAGCGGCGCCGACGACCCCGGCTACCCGCTGCGCGAAGGGCTGGAGGCGATCCTGTTCGTGGAGTTCGAGGCCGAGACGGACGGCGAGGTGGCCGCGCATCTCGCCGCGCTGGGGGCGCAGGTGGCCGGCGTGGCCGACCGCGTGTCGGTGGCGGAGGACCCGGCGCAGCGCGAGCGCTTCTGGCACGTGCGGCACGCCGCCAGCCCGCTGATCGCGAAGCTGGCCGGCGGACGCATCTCCATGCAGTTCATCGAAGACGGCGTGGTGCCCGTGGCGCGGCTGGCCGACTACATCCGCCTGCTGCGGCGCGTGCTGGGCGAGCACGGGCTGCCGGCCGTGATCTTCGGCCACGCGGGCGACGGCAACCTGCACGTGAACCCGCTGGTGGACGTGGCCAGGCCCGGCTGGCGCGAAGAGGCCGAGGCGATCGTCTACCAGGTGGCCGAGGGCGTAGCGGCGCTGGGCGGCACCATGGCCGGCGAGCACGGCGACGGCCGCCTGCGCGCGCCGCTCATCGAAACCATCTTCGGGGCCGGGATCGTGGAGTGCTTCCGCATTGTGAAACGCGCCTTCGACCCGGCCGGCATCTTCAACCCGGGCGTGATCCTCCCCCTTCCCGGCCAGCGCCCGCTGGAGGCGATCCGGTACTGAAGCGAACCCTCGACCGGGAGTGCTCGATGAGCGCACGCGACATGTGGAAGATGGTTCACCTGCTGTACCGTTTCGGGAAGCCCGGCATCCCGTTTCCCGACCTGGCGGCGGCCGGCCTCGACTGCTTCACCGACACGCTTCATCCGCTCCTGCACGAAGGGATCATCGTCGACAGGGGCGGGGCCTATGAGCTGACCCCCACGGCCACGGCCATGCTGGCGCGGTTCGTGGTGGGCCGGGGCGAGGGCCACCCCGACATCCTGGTCGATTATCCCCGCGCCTTCGTGATCATGCCCTTCAGCCAGCCCTGGTCGCAGGACGTGTACGGGACGATGATCGAGCCCGCGGTGCGCTCGGCGGGGCTGGAGTGCGTGCGGGGTGACACGCTGGCGCGCGTGGGCGACCTGACGTCCAACGTATGGGCCGAGATCCTGCGCGCCGGCCTGGTGATCGCGGACGTGACGGAGCCGAACGTGAACGTGTACTACGAGCTGGGGCTCACCCACGCCGTGGGCAAGGATACGGTGCTGCTCACCCAGCGGGGCGCGGCGCTGCCGGCGGATTTCCGAGGAGCCCACTTCTGCGAGTACAGCCCGGGCGAGCTCGAGAAAGGCCGTGAGCTCCTGAAACAGCAGATCGAAGAGTGGGCACGGAAGGACTATGTCCGCGCC
>DASWMA010000316.1:0-3900 GCA_036399995.1 Longimicrobium sp.
TCACGGCGGGTTGAAACCCGCCGCTGCAACCTCGGGAAGTCCGCCTTCGCGGACTGCACGCCGGCACCCGTGCGTTCCCGCCGACCTCGCGCGCCCGCCGGGGCCATCCACCCGCGCCGGGCCGTGCCCCACAACCTCTCCCGGTACGGGAGAGGTGGACGCCCCCAGGCGGCCGGAGAGGGCGCGATGCCCGCCCCAACGAGCAGCCGTCCGCCCCCAGCCGCACCCCTGCACTGTCGGGCGCAACGCGCTGGCGTGACGTCCTACCCGAAGCGCGTCGCGTCCGGGTCCATCTCCACCTCCGGCTGCGCCCCGGGTTCATCGGCCGCCGGCTCGTCCTCCGCCCCCGCGCCGTCCGCCTCGGGGCGCATGTCTTCGATGCGCAGCACCGGCCCGTGCTCGCCGATCCGCATCCCCACGCCGGGCGCCACCCACTCGGTGTGGTCCTGCATCAGCTCCTCCAGCCGCAGGTCGCCCTTGCTGCGGTTGGCACCCTGGATCTCGCTGTCGTTCACGTGCAGCGGGTTCAATCCCACGTTGTAGACCGTGAACCCCGGCTCGCCGCCGCGCGGCGCCCACACCAGCGCAAGCTGCCGCCGGCTCACGTGCGGCGCGTTGGTGATGGCCACGTCGCTGCGCAGCTCGGGGTTGTCGGTCTGCCGCCCCACCGTGGTCATCGGCCCAGGGATCGGGAAGCGCTCGCGCTCTTCCCCCTCCTCGCTCTCCACCACCAGCGCGAACCGCTCCGCGTCGAAGCGCCCCGACACGCCCCCCGACGTCGCCGCCGGCGCGGGCGGCGGCGGCGCCACCCCGTCGAGCCGCGTGGCGTCGGGGTCCACGAACACCTCGGCGGGCGCGGCGGGCGGCGCGGCCGGGGCCGGGGCCGGGGCGGCCGGCGCGGCCACGGGCGCGGCAGGCTCCGCCGGGCGCGCGGCGATCACCGTCTCGTTCGCGGCGGCGGCCACCGCGGCGGCCGAGGGGCCGGTGGGGATCGGCGGCGCGGGGACCGGCGCGGCCTCGATCGCCGGGCGCGGCGTGGGCTCGGGCGCCGGCGCGCGGAACGGCTCGGGCTCGGGCTCGTCGCCGCGGCGCGTGGCCACGCGGAAGAGCGGCGCGCCGGGGCTGGCCGCGGCGCGCAGGCGCACCTTGTAGGCACGGTCGTACAGCGAGCCGTGCCGCATGCAGCTGTCGGTCAGCTCGCGCTCGAGCTCCACCGCCACCGGCTGCACCGCCGTGGCCGCGTCGGGGCGCAGCGTCACCACCAGCGTGCTCTCCGGCAGGATCTTCACGTAGCGGTCGGGGATCGCCCGCTGGTTCTCGCGGTCGATCAGGTCGCCCAGCGCCAGCTTGATCTCGGGAACCGCCTCGCGCAGCAGCGTGTCGAGCAGCGGCTCCTGGTCCGAGCTTTCGGGGGTGGAGATCAGGTCGCTCATCGGCCGTTGGGGGTGCGGGTCGCCGGGGCGGGCACGGGCGCGGCGGGCGGGCGCGGCACGGGGGTGACCGCGCTGTCGGCCGCGGTCACCGGCAGCCGGCCCGCCGTGTCGGGCGGCAGCCGCAGCGCCATCGAGTCCACCGACCGCCGCAGCGCGGCCACGTCGGCGCGGGTGGCCTCGGCGGCGCTGCGGGCCTGGTTGCCCGTGACCGCGGCCCAGGCGCCCAGGGCCAGCGCCAGCACCGCCAGCAGGGCGGCGATCGGCCCCAGCGGCGAGCTCTTCGTCGTCACGTCATCGGGAGGGTTGAAGGGTCCGCTCCGGGCCGCCGCCACCGATCGCGGCCGGTCCACCGTCTCGTCGGGCACCGGGCGGGCCGCGGCGGCGGCGGCGGCGCGCGCGCCGGGGTTGGGGAGCGTGGCGTCGGACGGGGCCGCGCCCGGGTCGTCGGGAAGGACGCGGACGACCACGGCGGTGTAGTTGTCGTCGGGCCCGCGCTCTTCCACCTTGGCGGTGATCGCCTCGCACGCCGCGGCCGAGCTGGGCAGCGTCATCGTCTCGCCCAGCTCGTCGAGGCGCATGGCCTTGGTCACGCCGTCGCTGTGCAGCAGGTAGGTCCATCCCGGCTTGACCGGGATCCACACCGTGTCGGCCTCGCCGCCGTGACCCACCGCGCGCTGGAGACGGTTGGCGCCGGGGGAGTCGGGGATCTCGTCCAGCGCGATCTCGCCCGCCTCCCACCGCGCGAACGCCGGCGTGTGGTCGCGCGTCTCCAGCCGCACCACGCCGTCGGGCGAGCGGCTGATCACCCGCACGTCGCCCACGCTCGCCGCGATCCACCCCACGTCGCCCGAGCGGTCCTGCGTGAGCGAGAGGACGGCCAGCGCGCACCCCATCCCCTCGTACTGCGCGGGGTCGCCCCCGGCGGTGCGGGCCACCGCGTCGTCGGCGGCGCGGATGGCGTAGCGCGCCGCGTCCAGCGAGCGGATCGGGCCGGCGGCCGCCACCGCCTTCAGCGCGGTGTCGGCGGCCAGGCGGCCGGCGCGCTGGCCGCCCATCCCGTCGGCCACCGCGATCAGCCCCAGCTGCGGGAACTGGGTGACCGCGAAGGCGTCCTGGTTCTCGTTGCGCGGGCCCTGCGCGCTGGCCCCCGCCACGTCGAATACCATCCCGTAGGCGCGGATCGGCCCGGGCGATTCCACCGTCATAGCACGCGCACCCCTTCCGCTTCCGCCCGCTCCTCGGGCGCGTCGAGCACGTGGCCCAGCCGTTCCTGCGCCGCGCGCCGGTGGCTGATCCCCGCGATGAGCCCCACCCCGAAGGCGCTGGCCAGCAGCTTGGCGCCGCCGTGCGCCGCGAACGCCGCCGCCACGCCGGTGAGCGGGATGATCCGCATGTCGCCCAGCGCCGCCAGCCAGAAGGGCATGGCGATCAGCATCGCCAGCCCCGTCACCACCGTTCGTTCGAACGCCCCGCGTTCTCGCACCGCGATGCTGAACAGCTCCACCAGCATCAGGGTGTACACCAGCACCAGCGCCACCCCGCCGGCCCACCCCCACTGCGCGGCGATCAGGGTGAAGAAGCCGTCGTCGGCCGCGTTGGGCGCCGTCTCGCCATGCCCGCGGCCGGGGCCCTCGCCCAGCCACTCGCCCTGCAGCACGTTGGCGTCGAACAGCTTGATCTGGTGCAGCTTGTCGGCCCACCGCTGCTGCTCGTCGGGCGCCATCGCCGAAAGCTCGCGATACGGGCTGTACGCCAGCCCCGCGCGGATCTGCGAGCGCTCGTCGGTTCGGAACACCGCGAACACCAGCGCGGCCCACACCACCAGCAGCGCCGCCGCCCACCATCCCCGTCGGGTTCCGACGAGGAGCATGGCCGCGAACGACGTGGCCAGCACGATCGACAGCCCCAGCTCGTGGATCAGCAGGAAGGGGACGATCGGGAGCGCGCCGTACAGGAACAGGTTCCCCAGCCGCCGCGGCGACACCACCGACCCTGGCCGAGCGAGGTTGTAGGCGTCGTCGGCCAGCACCGCCGCCCAGGTCAGCACCAGGAAGGGGAGGAGCAGCTCCCACGGCGTGGTCCCCGCCACCTTCCCCGTGGCCCTCGCCTGCGGCAGCATCGCCAGGCCGAAGAAGAGGAGCATCGCGGGAGCGAAGACCAGGAGCCTTCGGTCCCGCGCCCATCGGAGCAGCCACGTCTGCCGCGCGATCACCAGGAACCCCACCAGCACCATCAGCGGCGCGATGAAGACGGGGAAGTAGGTCAGCCCCTTCTCGAAGAAGCCGCGCGTCTCGCCCCCCACCGCCTGCTTGAACGGGTCCGGCAGCGGCGGCGGCGGGCCCTGGTACACCACCTCCTGCCGCTCGGGGGTGTAGGTGCGGTCGATGGTGGAGAGCCGCGCGCGGGTGGCCTTGGCGGTGTTGGCCACCGGCCGCGCCTTGCCGCGCGCCTGGTACGCCGGGTCGGT
>DASWMA010000317.1:0-4417 GCA_036399995.1 Longimicrobium sp.
AGCCGCGCCTCGGCGAACAGGTGGCGCACGTTGCTGCGGCTGGAGAGCACGGTGGGCCACGAGATCAGCGCGCTGGGGCGGGGCTGCGCCACGCCGGTGTCGCGCACCGCCGCGTCGAAGCCGCTGGCGCCCGCCGTCAGCCGCCCGTCCAGCTCGGCCACCGGCGTGCGGAGCGTGGCGCGCGCGGCCAGGCTTCCCCAGACGGGGGACGCGCCGCGCAGCCAGTCCGTCTCGGGCCCGTCGCGCAGCACGTCGCGCTGCCAGAGCGCGCTCGCCTCGATTCCGCTGCGCTCTCCCAGCCGCACGTCGTAGCGCCCGGCCACGTCTTCGAAGCGCTCGGTGACCCACACGTCTTCGCCGCGGCTGCGCGACTCGATCTGGCTGGTCAGCCATCCGAGATGGCTGCGCCGGGCGGCCACCATCCACCGGTGCGGGCCCGCCGCGCCGTCCAGCGCCAGCCGCCCGCTGGCCATCGACACCTCGCCCGAGCCGCCGATGGCGCCCCGGTCGCCGCCGCGCCGCGAGCGCAGCTCCAGCGACGCCGCGGCGCCCCCGCCGGTGGCCAGCGGCTGCGCGCCGGGAAAGAGGAGGACCGAGCCCACCGCGTCGGTGTTGGGGCCCGAGAACTGGGCCGAGGCGTGCACGGGGTTGAACAGCGGCACGCCGTCGAAGTAGACGCGGGTGTGGTCCCACGCGCCGCCGCGCACCCACAGCTCGGCGCTGTACTCGTCGCGCGCCGTCACACCGGGAAGGCGCTGCAGTCCGCGGAACAGGTCGCTCTCGGCCAGCGGCACGGCGGCGTCCACGTCGGCCCGTGTCACCACGCGAACGTCGGGGGCGAGGTTCGCGCGCTGCCGCGCCCGCTCGGCCTCGAGCCGCGCCTCGCCGTCGGCCTCCGCATCCGCCGTGCGGCCGGCGAACGGGTTGGCGGGCGCGGCCGGTACGCTCCCCACCGCCTGCAGCGGCTGCAGCTTCACCGGCTCCACCCGCAGCGCCACCGACACCGCGGCGCTGGCCGGGCCCTGCAGCGCCACGTCCACCGTCCCCGCCAGGTAGCCCAGCCGCTGCACCCGCAGCGTGTACGTCCCCGCCGCCAGCCCGGTGAAGCGGTAGCGCCCCTGCGCGTCGGTGCGCGTGCTGCGCGGCAGGGTGGCCGACCCCGGCTCCAGCGTGACCTGCGCCCCGGCCAGCGGAAGCTCGTTCTGCGCATCCACGATGGTGCCGAACACCTCGCCGGCCGGCGGGCGCGTTTGCGCCGCGGCCTGGGCGGCCAGCGGGGGCTGCAGGGCGAACAGCGCGGCGAAGGCCACGAGAAGTGCGCGCAGGGAGATGCGGAAAAACGTCACGAGCGTTCGCGCAGGTACGGCGCCGGCCGCCGTGCACGACGGGTGGCGCATGGACTGAATGCGGGAGAGGCCGATCCTGTGACCGGCCGGCCCGTCATCCTCATTGGTCGTCGGCGTTCAGCGGCGCACGTGCCATGTACACCGCTTCGGCCTCCCAGGGCTGCGCGCGATACGGGACCACGACGCCCACCCCGGCCATCACGGGGGCGTTCAGCCCCAGGTCCACCCAGCGGTGCAGCGCGCGCGTCCAGCCGGACCGCGCCATCAGCCGGGCTTCCACGGGGGCCGCCCAGAGGAGGAAGGTCTGGTCGTACTGCAGCACGTGCACGCGCTCGTGCGCGGCGGCCCGGCCCACGCGCGCCGGGTCCTCGCCGTCGCGAACGAGCACGACGCCGGCCGCGTGGCGGCCGTCGTACCCCACCTGGCTCTCGCTGCCGGCCACGCGGAAGACCAGCGCGCCGGCCGACAGGCTCGCGTCGGCGTCGAAGCGGGAGCCGGGCACGGTGGCGGCGTAGGCGGCGGCCGCCACCGCCGCCGCGTCGACCCGCGCGCTCAGCCGCGGGCCGGGGCCGCGCGTCTGCACGTACACGCGCACGGGGCCGGCGGGGAGCATCAGCCGGTCCACCAGCCCCCGCCCCTCGGCCGCGTTGGCGGTGAACGAGGTGCCGACCGCGGCGACCTCGCGCCCCAGGAAGCCGGCGCCCTCCATCCGCTCCACCGAGATCCGCTTCCCCGCGTAGGTCAGCACCCCGCCGGCCGCCCCGCCCGCGAACGCCTTCAGCACCGGGCGCCCGTTCAGCCGCGCGCGCACCGCGGCGGTGGCGCCGCCGATCAGCGCGTTCCCGGCGATCGAAAGCCCCTCGCCCTGCGCACGGGGGACGGCGCACCCGGTGCACTGTGCGCGTGCGCCGTCCGCGGCGGCGGACAGGAGCAGGGCGGAAAGGATGGAGACGGCGGCGCGGTTGTGGAAGCGGGGCATCGGGTCGGGATCGGTGCGGGTGCGGATCAAGGGGCCTTCCCGCTGCAATGCACCGGTGGGCATCTTTGTGACGCGCGCGGCGGATGTCGGCCGATCCGCGGATCCCGCGTCATAAAAATTCGCGGTGGGGAATTGTACTGGTCGAGGGCGGCAACGAAACGCCCCGGGCCCCGGTACCAGGACCATCCACACCACCGCTCAACCGACGAATCGACCAAGATGCGTAAACTCGTCCATGCCGCCGCCGCGGCCGCGCTGCTCCTTTCCGCCACCGCCTGCCAGAACGCCCTGGGCGACGACTACGGCCCGCTCACCGGCACCTGGAAGGTGACCATCACCGACTTCAAGTACTGGCCCTCGCACCCCGCGCTCGAGTGCGACGTGGAGACCTCGTACAAGATCCGCCAGGAGGGGAGCGAGATCGAGGGGGTGAGCACCGAGAGCATCATGACGTGCGTGGAAACCGCCACCGGCGAGATCCAGACCTACTCCAAGGGGGGCGGCGTGGTGCGCGGGCCGGTGGAGAACGGGCGCGTGCACATCTCCGACGCCGGCGGCTTCCACTGCATCGCCGAGATGCACCCCACCCGCCTGGAGGGCGTGCTGGAGAGCTACGGCGGCCGCGCCGACGAGCCGATGCAGACGCTGCGCAGCGGGAGCTGCGTGCTGGAGAAGGTCTCGGACGAGGGCTACTACGGCCCGCGCGCCTGACCCTGCGGTCGCTCCGCCGACAACGGACGCGGGCCCGGCAGTGGATGCCGGGCCCGCGGTGTTTTCGTCCGGACGACGCTGCCCGCTACCGCTGCATCCCGATCCCCAGCACCTCGGTGACCACTGGGGCGCGGCCCCAGCGGATCGCCTCGCGGCAGCTGTCCACGTACAGGTCGATCTTGTTGCCGCGGATGGCGCCGCCGGTGTCCATGATCGTGAAGATCCCGATCAGCCGTCCGTCGGGGTGGCTCACGCGGACCACGGAGCCCAGCGGCAGCACGCGCGGGTCGCCCGCCGCCATTCCGTCGCGGGTGCGCACGCCGGTGCGCATGTGCCCCTTCAGGCAGTACATGGTGCTGCTCATCTCGATCCGCTCGCGCACCGGGAACGCCCTGGCGGTGGCCTCGCGGACGCGCTCGGCGGTGCGGCGCGCCACCTCTTCCTCGATGCGGCGCTCCACCTCGGCCTCGGTGGGCATGCGCATGGCCGTGGCCATCTGGGCGTCGAGCTGGGCGAGCGAGGTGGGCTGCGGCGCCGGCGCGGGGGCCGGCTGAGCCTCGGGCTGGGTCTGCTGCACGGCCGGCACCGCGGGCGGCGTCATCCGCAACGCGGCGGTGGCGGCGCTCGCGTCGACGCCGGGCGCGGTGCGCGGCGCGCACGCCCACACCAGAGCCATCGACCCCGCGACGAGGGCCACGGCGGGGGTGAGCACCCTCATCCGCATCAGCGGTCGTCGCGGCTTCTCCGGCTGTTCGGCCACACGTTCATTCATCATTCCCCCTCCGGGAACAGGTTCTGGATCCCCCACCGGCATCCGCCAAACCCTCACGGATGTCCGGCGCACCTCCCCATGCAGAACCGGCAAGGCGCTTCACGCCGCTCGCGTGGACCGCGGGCGACGTCGGCGTAAACAGACGTGGAACGGCGGCAACTTACGGCGCCAACCGTGCACGCCGCAATGTTTTCGTATCCAAGTGGATGATCTGCAACGGCTTACGGGAGCACGTACGTCAACCCCGCAAGCACGGATCCTGCTGAAGGAGCGCTCTCGAACGCACCCAACTCCAGCGGAGGCAACGAGATGCGCAAGAAGACGATGAGGATCGTGAAGCGGGCGGGGCTGACCTTCCTGGCCGCGCAGGGGCTGAAGGCGGCGATGCTGGCGGGCGCCACCCGCTGGGCCGGCCGCAAGCTGAGCACCCGGCGGAACCGGGTGCTGCGGCTGGGCGGGCAGGCGCTCACCACCGCCGCCGCGGTGATCCCGGTGGCCAGCGCCATCCGCCGGCGCCGCTTCGTCTGACAGCAGGCGGAGGGGTAGCGGGGCAAGCCCGGTCGTATCCGCGGCCGGGCCCCCACCCGGACGTTCGCGGACGGTACTGCT
>DASWMA010000318.1:0-4872 GCA_036399995.1 Longimicrobium sp.
GGTCCCCGTCGCCAGATACAGCCTCGCCCGGTCGGCCCCTACCGCTACCCCTACCGCTGCGACCCCGCCGCCTGGTCGCGCAGCATCTCGCCCAAGTCCAGCAGGTTCACCAGCTTCCCGTCGATCCGCGCCAGGCCGGCCACGAACTGGTCGCGCTCGCCGCCGCTGAGCGGCGCCGGGCGGTACTCGGCGGGCGACAGCGTCACCACCTCGTGCGCGGCGTCCACGGCCACGCCCACCCGCACGTCGCCCATCACCGTCACCAGGATCGCCGGCTGCTCGGCCTCCAGCCGCAGATCGAGCAGCGGGGCCACGTCCACCACCGGCACCAGCTCGCCGCGCAGGCGCAGCACCCCCAGCAGCCGCGGCGGCATGTCGGGAAGGGGGTGCACCCGGCGCTTCGTCACCACCTCCTCCACCAGCTGCACGTCGCACGCGTGCAGCTCGCCGCCGATGCGAAAGGCGATCACCTGCGCCTCGTCCTCGGCCACCCGCTCGCGGAAGGGACGGAACTCCGTGCTCACGCCTCTTCCTCCGCGAAGGCCGCCGGCGCCGCCGGGGCATGCATCCGCACGTCCACCTCCCGCTCGATCGCCCCGTGGATCTCGTCCAGCGGTAGGATGGACTGCGCCACCTCGCCCGCCGCCTGCGGCATCCCGTAGATCACCGAGGTCCTCCGGTCCTGCGCGATCCCCGCGCCGCCCGCGGCCACGATCTCGCGCAGCCCCTCGGCCCCGTCGCGCCCCATCCCGGTGAGCACCACCCCCACCGTGCGCGCCCCGTACACCTCCGCCACCGAGCGGAAGAGCGGGTCCGCCGCCGGCCGCACCCCCCAGATGGTGGGCTCGTCGCTCAGCGCGATGCGCGGCACCCCGTCCACCCGCACCACCCGCATGTGGAAGTCGCCCGGGGCCAGGTACACGTGGTCGCGCTGCACCGGCTCGCCGTCCACCGCCTCGGTCACCGGCAGCCCGTCGAGCCCGTCGAGCCGCTCGGCGAAGGTGCGCGTGAAGTGCGGGGGCATGTGCTGCACCACCAGCACCGCCGCGCCCAGCGGCACCCGGATGCGCGGCAGCATCTCGGCCAGCGCCCGGGGGCCCCCGGTGGACGCCGCCACCGCCACCGCCACCTCCGACGTCTCGGCCCCCGCCGCCGGCGCGCGGCGGCGCTTCTTCCGCAGCGGAGCCACGGGCCGCCGCCGCGCCGGGTCGGCGGCCGCGCCCGTCTCTACGGTGGGCGGAGCGGGCGCCTCTACCACCCGGCGCTGCACCCGCACGGGGATCATGGCGAGGTTGGCGGTGGCCGCGGCGCGCAGCGCGTCGAGCAGCTGGTCGCCCACCGTCTCCATGTTCAGCGAGATGGTGCCCCCGGGCTTGGCCACGAAGTCGACGGCGCCGTAGTCGAGCGCCCGCATGGTGGCGTCGCCGCCGGCGGTGGTGTAGGCGCTGAGCATCACCACCGGCCGCGGCGTCTCGCTCATGATGTAGCCCAGCGCCGTCAGCCCGTCCAGCCCCGGCATCTCCACGTCCATGGTCACCAGGTCGGGGTCGAGCTGGTGCACCTTGCGCAGCGCGTCGTTGCCGTCGCGCGCGGTGCCCACCACCCGGAAGTCCGGGGTCTGCGACAGGATGTCGGTGATCACCCGCCGCATGAAGGCGCTGTCGTCCACCACCAGCACCGTGTGCGGGCGTGGCGGCCGCGCCTCGCGCGGCCGGGTGGACGACGGCGGCCTAGAGGACGACATCCTGGCGCCCCACCGAGCTCACCACGGTGCTCCCGTCGGCCACGTTGAAGCGCACCGAGCGGCCGTAGTCGCCGCCCACCGCCTCGCCCAGGATCGGGATCCCCGCCTTGCGCAGCGCCTCGCGCGCCGCGCGGATGTTGCGCTCGCCCATGTTCAGCGACCCCGGCACCATCAGCGTGGCGAACATGCTGGCGCCGCCCACCAGCCGCGCCTCGAGGCGGGCGCTTTTCGCCCCCAGGGCGCCCAGCTCCTCCATCAGCATGGGCACCGCGGTGGCGGCGAACTTGGCCGAGTTGCCGCGGTCGCGCGCCAGCGCCGGCTCGGGAAGGAGCACGTGCGCCAGCGCGCCCACCCGCGCCTGCCGGTCGTGCAGCAGGATCGCCACGCAGCTCCCCAGCCCCAGCGTCACCAGCAGGTCGCCGGGCTTCCCCAGGGCGTGGTGCGCCACCTTCACGTAGATCGGCTGGGGCTTCATGCGGGCTTCTGAAAGATCCGTTCGCGATTGTTGACCGCGCGGAAGAGCGTGCGGGCCACGCCCACCAGCGTTTCCACCTTCCCCATCACCAGGTACCCCCCCGGCACCAGCGCGTCGTAGAAATCCTTGAACAGGCGCTCCTGGATCTCGCGGTCGAAGTAGATCACCACGTTGCGGCAGAAGATCAGGTGCTGCCCCCCCTCGGCCCGCTCGCTGATCAGGTCGCGCCGCACGAAGCTCACGTTCCGCTGCGCCTCCGCCCGCACGCGGAAGGGCGGCCCGGCCGAGAACCACTTGCCGCGCAGGTGCTCGGGCGTCTCCGTCAGCGACAGCTCGGGGTACACCCCCAGACGCGCGTTCTCCAGGCTCTTGCGGTCGATGTCGGTGCCCACGATGCGGAAGCGGTCCAGATCGGCGCGGCGTCCGTGCCGCTCGGCCCACTCGTTCAGCAGGATCGACACGGTGTACGCCTCCTCGCCGCTGGCGCTTCCCGCGCTCCACACCTTCACCGGGCCCTTCAGCGCGAACAGCTGCGGCAGCACCTGCGCCTCCACCGCGGCCCACGTCTCCAGGTTGCGGAAGAACTTGGTGACGTTGATGGTGAGCGTGTCGAGCAGCTGCTCGTACTCGGCGGGCTCGCGGTCGAGCAGCGCGGAATACTCCGCGAAGGTGCGCTGCCCGCGCGCCCGCATCCGCACCGCGATCCGCCGGCGGAGGCACTTGTCCTTGTAGAACGAGCAGTTGAAGCCGCGGTCGCGCTCGATCTTGCGCTTCAGCTTCTCCAGCTCCTCCTCGTCGCCCTCCAGCGGCAGCACGAAGGGGACGTACGGCGGAGGCGGCGTGAACCCGCTCATCGCAGCACGTTCTCCACCAGCTCGAGGTTGGTGCGGACCACGGCGTTCTGGGGGTTGATCTCCAGCGCGCGGCGCCAGAGCCGCACCGCCTCGGGGCGCTCCATCCGCTTGTAGTGGATGTTCCCCAGCCGGAAGTACACGTCGTCGCCCAGGTCGCCCTTCAGCTCGATCGCCCGGCGGTACGCCTCGGCCGCCTCGTCGTAGGCGCCGCGGCGGTACAGCGCGTCGCCCAGCGCCTTGTGCGCCTGCGGGAGCTCGCCGTCTTCCTCCACCGCGCGGCGGTACAGCGCCTCGGCCGGCTCCCACTCGCCGCGGCGCTCGCGCACGGCGCCGTAGTGCAGGTGCACCGCGGCGCTGTGCGGGTGCGCGGCGATCCCCTCCTCGCCCAGCTTCAGCGCCTCGTCCACCCGCCCGGCGGCCGCCTCGGCCAGAAGCGCGAAGGCGTAGTAGGCGGCCGGCGGCTTCCCCGCGCCCAGCGCCTCGCGGTAGCGGCCGAACGCCTCGGTCGCCGCGTGCGGGTCGCCCTGCTTCAGCGCCAGCACCGCGCGCGAAAGGAGGATCTGCGGCCGGTTGGGCGCCATCCTCGCCGCCTCGTCCACGGCGAAGCGCGCGTCCTGCAGCCGGCCCAGCCGCTCCAGCGCCAGCGCCATGTCGTGCAGCGCGCTGGGCCGCACCCCGCCGATCTCCACCACCTCGCGGAAGTAGCGCAGCGCGAAGCGGTCGTCTCCCTTGCGCAGCCCGATCAGCCCCAGGTGGAAGCGCGCGTCGGGGTTGGTGGGCTGCAGCTCGGCCACGCGGCGGAACTCGCGCGTGCTCTCCTCGTACATCCCCGTCTTGTAGAAGGCGATCCCCAGGTTGCGGTGCTCGTCGATCCGCGCCCGCGGCACCTGCTGCACCTCGGCCGCGCGCCGGCCCACGGGGTGCGCGAACCCGGCCTGGATCAGCCCGAACAGCGCCTTCCCCACGTCGAACTCCACCATCCCGCTGTCGTCGATGGTCTCCTGCACGCTCCGCTTCCCGTCGATCAGCGGGAGGATCTTGCGCTGCTCGTCGCTCAGCTCGAAGCCCTCGATCGGCTTGGAGCGGTCCATGTCGAACACCAGCTCCAGCGAGGGGATCTTCTTCTCGATCAGGCTCCACTCGTCGATCCGCCGCGCCCCCTCGAGCAACAGGTTCTCGGGGTTGATCGACACCAGCATGGCCCCTTCCTCGGGGCGCTGGTCGGGCTCGAACTGGAAGCTCCCCTGGTTCCAGGTGAAGAGGAAGTAGACCGCCTCCTCGATCTGGATGCGGATGTAGTGCTGCAGCTGCTCGCGCGAGATGTTCCCGCGGCGCACCAGGATCTCGCCCAGCCGGTCGCCGGGGGTGCGCGTCTGCTCTTCGATCGCCGCGAACAGGTCTTCGGCGCGCAGCAGCCCGTTCTTCACCAGCAGGTCGCCCAGCCGGTCGCGCCGGTTGACGATGCTGGCGTAGGTGATCCGGCCGCGGTCGAAGTAGATGTAGCCGAAGTTGGAGCGGTCGGTCAGCGACAGGCACCCGGTCTTCTGCCCCATGGCCAGAAGCTGGAGCACGTCGGGAAGGCCGGCCTCGCGCAGGTTGCCCTTGATCGCCATCTCAGGCCAGCTCCTCGATCAGGCGGTCTTCCAGCGCCAGCCACCCCCACGCGAGCTTCTCGGGGTTGTTCAGGTACCAGCGGTCCACCGGCGGGGGCGCGGGCCGCGCGCGCTCGGCCGCCGCGCGGGCCGACACCAGCAGCGCCTCGGCCTCGGCCACGCGGTCCGGGTCCAGCAGCACGGCGC
>DASWMA010000319.1:0-4433 GCA_036399995.1 Longimicrobium sp.
CCCTGCAACAAGCGGGAAGAGGACGGCGGCTGACCCGTCTCGCGTTCCCTACCCGGCGTCCGCATCCGACCGGGCGGAGGCACCGCGCCTCCGCCCGGTCGCGGTCGAAGTCCGCGAAGGCGCCGCGAAGGCCGACTGCGTGCCGTCGTAGCCGCGACGCCGCGACTCCAGCCGCATTCTCCCCATCACACCAAACACCCCACTCGATCCCCGCGCCGCGACGATTCCGTGCCGTCGCGGAGGTGATACGACGTTGCGGGACATCGTTCCGGTTCCAGGACTGAAGAATCTCACGGTAGAGCAGCAGAGAACGCAGAGGAAATTGGGTGTTCTCTGCTTCCTCTGCTGCTCTGCGTGAGACATGTCCTTCGGGATCTTCATTCCGGAACGATGCTCTGGAGCGCGGTATGATTCGTTCGATCCCACCCCTCAAACGTCCCGCCTGGGTGGAGTCGACCTCGCGCTGCATCTTCCACCCTCCCACCGATCCTCGTAGACTGACTGCGCCCTGAGCTGGGAGATCCGTCCTTGATGGACAGCGCAGGCGCCTGCATCCGAACGACGGAGACGAACGATGGCCGTGCTGCACCTGCTGGGTACCGGCGCCGGCTTCAGCGACGCGCGGCGCACCACCACCATGCTGGCGTTCGAGCACGGCGGCCACACGCTGGTGGTGGACTGCGGCGGCGACGTGGTGCAGCGGCTGCAGGTTTCGGGGGTGGAGCTGGACAGCATCGAGGCGCTGATCGTGACGCACGAGCACCCCGACCACGTGGCCGCCTTTCCGTTGTTCATGGAAAAGATCTGGCTGAGCGGGCGGACGCGGCCGATGCCGGTGTACGGGATCGAGCCGGCCATCGCGCAGGCGCGGCGCACCTGGGAGAGCTTCGACACGAAGAGCTGGAAGGGGATGCCCGAGATCCAGTGGCAGCGCTTCGAGCACCGCCCGGGCGCGCAGGTGCTGCGCAACGAGCGCTGGCACGTGACCGCCGCGCCGGGAACGCACAGCGTGCCCGTGGTGGGGCTGCGCGTGGAGGCCGCGGGGGCCGGCGTGGTGGCGTATTCGTGCGACACGGCCTACTCGCCCACCATCGTGGAGATGTCCAGAGGGGCCGACATCCTGGTGCACGAGGCACAGAAGATCTCCTTCCCCGGCGTGCACTCCAGCTACGAGGAGGCCGGCCGCGCCGCCCTCGAAGCCGGCGCCCGGCGGCTGGTGCTGGTGCACCTGCCGCCCGGGGTGAACGCAGCGGACCTGGAAGACGCGCGGAAGGTGTTCGCGCACACCGAGCTGGGCGAAGACGGAGGCCGCCATGAGTTCTGATTGGAAGATGCGGATCACGCTGGCCGCGGCTGCGGTGGTGCTGGGGGGATGCGGAACCGCCGCCGCGAACGCGCCGCCCGCCGCCGCCGCACCCACGCCGGTGCCGGCGCCCGTGCAGACGGCGGCGGCGAGTGGCCCGGAGTGCCGCATCCCCGCCGGCGCCGAACTGGTGGACGTGACCCGGGTCGACCCCACCATCCGCACCGACATCCGCTACGCCACGGCCAACAACTACACCGGCCGCGCGCTGCCGGGGTACGCGTCGCCCCGCGCGCTGATGCGGCCGCCGGCGGCGCGGGCGCTGGCGCGCGTGCAGGCGCGGCTGCGGGCCGACGGGCTGGGGCTGAAGGTGTTCGACGGCTACCGCCCGATCCGCGCCACGCAGGCGATGGTGGAGTGGGCGGGGCGCACGGGAAACGGCTGGGTGCTCGAGCAGGGGTACGTGGCCCGCTACAGCGGCCACAACCGCGGCAACACGGTGGACCTGACGCTGGTGGAGCTGGGCACCGGCCGCGAGCTGGAGATGGGGACGGAGTACGACACCTTCTCCGAGGCGGCGCACCCGGCCAACGCCACCGGCCGCGTGCTCGAGAACCGGATGCGGCTGCAGCGCGCCATGGCGGCCGAGGGCTTCCAGCCGTACGAGAAAGAGTGGTGGCATTTCCGCCTCCCCGGCGACGCCGAGCCGCTGGACTATCCCATCTCGTGTTATCCCTGAGAAATAGCAGAACGTCGTTGACGGCTACGGACGTTTCCTGTAAATTGATGGGATCACAGCATATAGCAGCGGTGCAACGCTGCCGCCGATACCCGCCGGCCCAACCCGACCACGATGCGGGCTCGTCCGCATCCACACTCCCAAAGGCCATGACCACCAGGAACGCGACCCTGATGGCGGCGCTCATCGCCGCTGCCACGCTTGCCAGCCCCGCCGCCGCGCAGACCGACACCGCCAAGGTGGCGCCCGTCGGCACCGCTGCGCCCGCGGCCACCGCTCCCGCGACCGCGACCGCCGAGGCCCCGCGCCCGCGCCGCAACCGCAACGAGATCACGCGCGCCGACATGGTGGAGAAGAACGCCACCAACGTGTACGACGGCATCCGCATGATCCGCGCTTCGTGGCTGCGCGCCTCGCGCTCGATGAGCTCCAGCACCCAGCAGAACCCGGTGGTGGCGGTGTACCGCGACGGCTCGCTGGCGGGTGGCACCGGCGTCCTGCGCGACATGTCGGTGGAGAGCATCTCCAAGGTGGAGTACTTCGAGCCCCACGAGGCCGTGCAGCGCTTCGGCACGCAGGCCTCCGGCGGCGCGATCCTGGTGACCACCGGCAGCGGCCACTGATCGCTCCCGCTTCCTGACGGCAACGCGGCCCCGGTCTTCTCGACCGGGGCCGCGTTCGTTTTCGGGGCTCCCTGCTTCCCATCCGGCACCGAGGCCGGTGGTGCGCCGAGGCTACTGCCAGGCGTCCGCGCCGATGTACACCAGCCGGTTGGGCGTGCCCGTGGGGTTCCCCGTGACCGCGCTCTGTGTGGCCCACACGCGGATCCAGGTGTCGATGGCGGTGGTGCCGGTGTCGCCGAACTTCGCCTTGTACAGCGCCGCGACCCCCGCCACCACGCCGGCCGCCTGCGAGGTGCCGGTGAGCCGGTTGGTGCCCCCGCCCGGCCAGGTGGAGGCCACCGCCACCCCGGGGGCGTAGGCGTCCACGCAGGGGCCGTGGTTCGAGCCGCTCCAGCGCACGTCGCCGCTGCCGGTGGCGGCCACGGTGAACGCGTCGGCCGCGCTGGCGGGCGACACGCGGCAGGCGTCGCCGTTCCCGTCGCCTGCCGACACGGCCACGAACACCCCCGAGGCCGCCAGGCTGTTCACCGCCGCGTTCAGCGCGGCGGAGTACCCCGTGGCCACGGCCATGCTGGCCACCGCCGGCCGCACCGCGTTCGCCCGCACCCAGTCCACCGCGGCGATGTAGTCCGACAGGCTCCCTTCCCCGCTGCAGCCCAGCACCCGCACCCCCTTCAGCATCACCCCGCTGTACGTGCCCGCCACCGTGCCCGACACGTTGTAGGTGGTGGAGCCGAACGTCCCCGCGACCCCATACGTCGTTGAGCCGATCGTTCCCGCCACGTGGGTGCCGTGGCCGTTGCAGTCGGTGCCGTTCCCGCCGAACGCGTCCCACACGTTCGCCGCCCGCCCGCCGAAGTCGGGGTGGCCGGCCCACAGGCCGCTGTCGATCACGTAGGCGTTGACGGCGACGGCCGGATCGGGCCAGCCGAAGACGCCGTTCAGCGGCAGCGCCCGCTGGTCCAGGCGGTCCAGGTGCCAGGGCGCGCCGGCGTAGCTCCCCTGCATCACCACCAGCTGGTCGGCCTCCACCGCGGCCACGGCGCCGTCGGCCTGGGCGGCGCGGAGCTGCGCCGGCGACAGTCGCGCCGAAAAGCCCAGCAGCGCCTCGCGGTACACGCGCGATGGGATCACCCCAGCCGGGCCGCCACCGCCGCGGGATCGCTCCCCGGCGCCACGGTCACGATGAACGAGCCGCGCAGGTCCGGGCGCGCGGGCGTGTGGCGAACGCCGGCGTCGGGCGCGGTGGGCGCGAGCTCGGCGCACGCGGCCAGCGCGAGCGCCGCGCCCGCGAGCAGGGCGGGACGGAAGTTGGGCATCGAAGGGCTTCTCCTGAGGGGTGAGATGGATGTGCTTCGGTCCGGCGGATGGCACTGCGGGAAGCGCGGCCGCCTCGCCAGCCACGCACAAGATGGATCCGCAAATCACTTGCGAATCACCTCGCGTGTCATCTCATACCAGATTGCAGAGATCAACTCGGGTCCACATCGAGCTAAATCTCACGCAGAGTCAGCAGAAACCGCTTGAAGTTTGGTTCTTCGTCGCTTTAGCTGCAACCTGACCGCACCGGACACTCCCTTGCGCGTCGACGTGGGTTCCGACGATTGCGTCAGCGCCGAACTCGTCTACGAGTGGCTGCAGGGTGGGAATGAGCTGAGTATCGAAATTTTCTGCAGCACACCCGGTTCGGGCGTTCACCCCGTCTTCTGCGCCTGAAGGCTTCGGCAACTGCGTCATCAGGGGGAATCGAGCCCACCGCAGCCTCCGT
>DASWMA010000320.1:0-6544 GCA_036399995.1 Longimicrobium sp.
CGGTGCCATAGGCTTGGTCATCGGCGTGTGTATTGGGAAAAACCGAGAGAAGAACCGATAAACGTCATGCGCTGCTGACTTCCGACGGCTTCCCGACCAGTTCGCGGATGTATCCAGCCACCTTAGTTGTCGGTAAGCCCATCGGCTGGAATGGTAGCCATCTCCATACTGTGTGAACGCGTGTAATGAAAGATAAAGCGATCTTCCAGGACGACCGCGGCCGGAGCTGGCTGGTGGAGATCCTGTACGGCCACCCGGCGCCCACTGAGCGCGGGATCTACGCCGCGCGCTTCACCTGCCCCGAAGACGAGGCCGAGCCCGTGCGCGTGGGCTACGTGGAGCTCGACGCCGTCGCCAACGACGACGCGGAGCTGCTGGTGGAGGCGCTGGAGATGAGCGACCCCGCGGAAGCCATCGGCGAATAGTCCGGCGTAGACCAGGGTGGACAGATCGGCGCGCGTCCAGACGGTTGGGCGCGCGCCGCATTCGTCGTTATCTTTCTCCCCCATGAGCACCGCCGCGCCTCCCCGCAAATCCGCCGTCGACCTTTTTCTCGCGCCCGCCGCCGCCCAGCGGATGCGGAGCGAGATCCAGCGCGCGCGCGGAAACGAGGTGTGCTTCGTCTGCAAGGTGGGCGAAGACGGCGCGGTGGACGAGCCGCGCACCATCGCCCGCGGCCACGCCGGCGCCGTGCTGGCGCTGATCCGCGACCGTGAGGTCGAGGCGCCGTCGCTGCTGGTGCACAACCACCCCTCCGGCGTGCTGGAGCCGTCGGAAGCCGACCTGCGCGTGGCCACGCAGATCTGGGAGCAGGGGCTGGGCTTCGGGATCATCGACAACGACGCGGGCCGGCTCTACGTGGTCGTCGAGCCGCCGATGCCCGACGAGACGCAGCCGATCGACGCCGACCGGGTGGACGAGGACCTGGGTCCGCAGGGCCCCCTCGCGCTCCGCCACCCGCGCTACGAAGACCGCCCGCAGCAGCGCGCCTTCGCGCGGATGATCGCCGGGCTGTACAACGAGGGCGGCGTGGGGATCGCCGAGGCGGGGACGGGCACGGGGAAGTCGGTGGCGTACCTCCTTCCCGCCATCCGCTGGGCGGTGCAGAACAAGGAGCGCACCGTCGTCTCCACCAACACCATCAACCTGCAGGAGCAGCTGGTCGCCAAGGACCTGCCGCTGCTGCGCAAGGCGCTGGGCGAGCCCTTCCGCTTCACGCTGGTGAAGGGGCGCGCCAACTACGTCTCCATCCGCCGCGCCCTGCTGGCACAGGCCAGCTCGTCGAGCCTGTTCGACGCGCAGAAGCAGGCCGAGCTGAACGGCATCCTGGAGTGGATCAAGACCACGCAGGACGGCTCGCTCAGCGACCTCTCCTTCCGCCCGAGCGCCGAGGTGTGGGACGAGGTGGCCAGCGAGACCGACCTGTGCATGCGCGCCCGCTGCCCCAACTTCGAAGACTGCTTCTACCAGCGCGCGCGGCGCGACGCGTCGGCGGCCGACATCCTGGTGGTGAACCACCACCTGCTGTTCAGCGACCTGGCCGTGCGCCGCGCGCTCGACAACTACAACGCCCCCGCCGTGCTCCCGCAGTACAAGCGGCTGGTGCTGGACGAGGCGCACAACCTGGAAGAGGCCGCCACCAGCCACCTGGGCGCGCGCGTGAGCCGCCGCGGGCTGTTCCGCACGCTCCGGCGGATGGAGCACCGCGGGAAGGGGCTGTTCCCCGCCTTCTCGGCCGTGCTGCGCGGCCTGCGCAACGACCTGATCGCCCGCAGCGCGCTGGACCTGATCGAGCACCGCATCGTGCCGTCGCTCGACGGGGCGCGCGAGCGGGCGGCCAGCGTGTTCTCGTTCCTGAGCGACCTGTTCACCGGGGGCGAGGAGACGATCCGGCTGGAAGACAGTTTCGCCAACCACCCGGTGTGGCCGCTGGGGCTCGACGACGCGCTCAGTGGCGTGCTCGACAACCTCAAGTCGCTGCGCGAGGCGATGGAGCTGCTGCGCGAGCGGGTGACGGTGGACGAGGAGCTGAAGCAGAAGATGGAGCCGCAGCTGGTGGAGCTGCGCGGCGCCGCCAACCGCGTGGACGCGATGGCCGACGCGCTGCGCCAGGGGCTGCGCCCGGGCGACGAGGCGATGAAGATGGTGCGGTGGATCGAACGGCAGCCCGAGCGCGAGGGGCGCGAGGGGAACCTGACGCTGAACGCCGCGCCGCTGGACCTGGCCGACGTGCTGCGCGAGGGGCTGTTCCAGCAGGTGCCCACCATCGTGCTGACCTCCGCCACGCTGGCCACGCAGGAGAACTTCCGCTTCGTGCGCCAGCGCCTGGGGCTGACCGGCGCGTTCGCCGACGAGCACCGGGTGGAAGAGGCGATCCACCCCTCGCCCTTCGACTTCGGCCGCCAGTCGCTCCTCGCCGTGCCCACCGACCTGCCGCTTCCCGCCGGCGACCGCGACGACCGCCACGACGAGGCCACCGTCCGCGCCACCATCGAGCACGCGCGGATCAGCGACGGCGGGCTGTTCGTCCTCTTCACCAGCTACCGCGCGCTCCGCCACGTGGCCAGCGAGCTGCGCCGCCGCGGCGCCGACCGCGAGTGGCCGCTGTTCGTGCACGGCGAGGGCGCGCGCGCGCAGCTGGTGGAGCGCTTCGCGGCGTCGGGCCGTGGGATCCTTCTCGGCACCACCTCGTTCTGGGAGGGGGTGGACGTTCCCGGGCAGCCGCTGCGCGGGCTGGTGATCCCCAAGCTGCCGTTCAAGGTGCCCAGCGAGCCGGTGACCGCGGCGCGCATCGAGGCGATCGAGCGGGCGGGCGGCAACTCGTTCTTCAGCTACATGCTGCCGCACGCCGCCATCCGCCTCAAGCAGGGCTTCGGTCGCCTGATCCGCTCGCGCGAAGACCACGGCGTGGTGCTGGTGCTGGACGGCCGCATCGTGCGGAAGAGCTACGGCCGCTACTTCCTCGACTCCCTCCCCCCCGCCCCGCTGGTCAAGGGCCCCTGGCAGACGGTGAAGGCCGAGATGCAGCGCTTCTACGGCGAACGCCAGGAGCGCCGCGCCGCGGGGTGATGCCCGCTTCGCAGGGAATCGTTCGGATGAAGATCCGCCAGATGTCTCACGCAGAGCAGCAGAGCAGCAGAGAAAACTCCGCCAGTTCTCTGCTTCTCTGCTGCTCTGCGTGAGATTCGTTCACGGTCGGGAACCGGAAGGATGCCTGGGCTGCGGTAGGATCCCTCCGCGCGGCTCGGCACGCGGAACAAATCGCCCGCTGCGGGTTCTTCTGCGGTGCACCGACCCTCTCCCCCGCGCCGGGAGGGGGTCGGTCGCTTCCGTCCATCGCGGACGGGACGGATTCGGTGCTATCTTGTCCCCGCGCGGTGCTCCCGTGGCCATGCGCGCGGACGGCTGAACCCTCCACCGGCGAGCGGTACGTGGACCTTCCCCGCCCCTCCAAGATCGTGTGCGTGGGCCGCAACTACCTGGAGCACGCCCGCGAGCTGGGCAACGAGGTGCCCGAGCGGCCGCTGATCTTCTTCAAGCCGCCCTCGTCGCTGCTGGCCGATGGCGAACCGATCGTGCTGCCGTTCGAGAGCGAGCGGGTGGAGCACGAGGGCGAGATCGCGGTGGTGATCGGCCGGCGCGCGCGCCACGTGCCCGCCCCCGAAGCGTGGGACTTCGTGGCCGGGATCGCGCCGCTGAACGACGTGACCGCGCGCGACCTGCAGAAGACCGACGGCCAGTGGACGCGCGCCAAGGGCTTCGACACCTTCTGCCCCGTGGGCCGCGCCATGCCGCTGGGCGAGGTCGACCGCGACGCGCTGGAGGTGATCTGCCGCGTGAACGGCGAGGTGCGCCAGCACGGCCGCGTGGGCGAGATGGCGTTCGGCATCCCGCAATTGATCGCCTGGATCAGCGGCGTGATGACGCTGGAGCCGGGCGACCTGATCGCCACCGGCACCCCCGCGGGCGTGGGCCCGCTGCACGACGG
The DNA here is from genome assembly GCA_036399995.1 of Longimicrobium sp. GTDB lineage: Bacteria > Gemmatimonadota > Gemmatimonadetes > Longimicrobiales > Longimicrobiaceae > Longimicrobium. The sequence continues at coordinate 3,989 of DASWMA010000320.1, forward strand.
CGACCTGGTGGAGGTCGAGATCCCCGGCGTAGGCTCGGTCCGCAACCCCGTGACGCACGCATGAAGCTGTACCATCGCCGCTGGCTGGCCCTGGCGCTGATCGCCGTGGTGGCCGCCGACTGGATCACCAAGTTCCTGGTGCAGAACCACCTGCGCCTGTACTCGCGCCACGCCGTGATCGAGGGGTGGGTGTGGCTGTCGCACGCGCGCAACCCGGGGATCGCCTTCAGCTTCCTGCGCGACCTTCCCGACCACCTGCGCCTGCCGATCCTGGCCGGCGCAGCGCTGGTGGGGATCGTGCTGGCGTCGCGCATCGCGCTGCAGACGCAGGATGCGCTGATGCGCGTGGCGGCCGGGCTGGTGGTGGCCGGCGCGCTGGGGAACCTGGGCGACCGGGTGATCAACGGGTGGGTGACCGACTTCATCCAGGTGCGCTGGTTCCCGTTCGTGTTCAACGTGGCCGACGTGGCCATCACCATCGGCGCGGTGCTGCTGGCCGCTCGGATGATCGCAGCCGAGCCGCCGCAGGGCGCGGCGCCCCAGGTTCAGAACTGACCGCTTCCGACTTTTTCAGATGCCCCGACTCGCCCGGCGCTTCCAGACCCTTCCGCCCTATCCGCTCACCGACGTACCGGGGATCAAGCGCGACCTGCGCGACCGCGGCGTGGACGTGATCGACCTGGGGACCGGCGACGCCGACCTGGCGCCGCCCCCCGCCGCCGTGCAGGCGCTGCAGCAGGCCGTGTGCGACCCCGCCAACTCGCGCTATCCCTTCCAGCTGGGGCTGGTCCCCTTCCGCGAAGAGATCGCCGCGTGGATGGGCGGCCGCTTCGGGCTGGAGGTGGACCCGATGCGCGAGATCGCGCTGCTGATCGGGAGCAAGGAGGGGATCTACCACCTCCCCTTCCCCTTTTTGGAGCCGGGCGACGTCACCATCATCCCCGACCCCGGCTACCAGGCGTACCTGGGCGGCACCGTGCTGGCCGGCGGCGAGCCGCACCTGGTTCCGCTGCGCCCCGAGAACGACTTCCTGATCCCCTTCTGGAAGCTGCCGGAAGACGTGGTGCGCCGCGCGCGGATCCTGTACCTCAACTATCCCAACAACCCCACCGCGGCGTGCGCCCCGCGCGAGTACCTGGAGCGCGCCGTGGCGTGGTGCCGCGAGCACGACGTGATCCTGGCGTACGACAACGCCTACAGCGAGATCGCCTACGACGGCTACCGCCCACCCTCGATCCTCGAGATCCCCGGCGCCAGCGAGGTGGCCATCGAGTTCCACTCGCTCAGCAAGACCTACAACATGACCGGGTGGCGGATCGGGTGGGCGGTGGGGAACCCCGAGCTGGTGGCGGCGGTCACGCGGGTGAAGACCTTCGCCGACACCGGCGTGCCGTTCAGCATCCAGCACGCGGGGATCGCCGCGCTCCGCTCTCACGCCGACTGGGTGCCGCAGAACGTGGCCACCTTCCAGGCCCGCCGCGACGCCGCCTGGGCCGCCTTCCGCAAGGCGGGATTCGACCTGCCGAAGCCGGCGGCAAGCATGTACCTGTGGGTTCCCCTCCCCGCCGGCGTGGAGAGCGGGCCCTGGGCGCGGCGGCTGCTGATGGAGCAGGGCGTGGCCGTGCTCCCCGGCAAGAGCCTGGGCGCCGGCGGCGAGGGCTTCTTCCGCGTGGCGCTGACGCAGACCGAGGATCGCCTGCGCGAAGGCGCGGAGCGGATCGCGAAGATGGTGTGAGCCGCTGGTGTCAACCGAGGGTCCGCCCGGGCGGTTGAAACCGCGGCAACGACTACACGAAGTCCGCCTTCGCGGACTACCGGCTTCGGAGCCGCCGCGATGTCGGCGCGCGCGCACTCGCCTCGTGTCACACTCGAAGTAGCCGGCGCGAAGCGCCCCACCGTCCCTCTCCCAGGTTGTTCTGGGAGAGGGACAGGCGTTTCCAGACGCGACGCAGTCGCGCCGGGAACGCCAGGGTGAGGGCCCGCGGGCTGGCGGAATCGCACCCGAAGTAGCCGGCGCGAAGCGCCCACCGTCCCTCTCCCAGGTTGTTTTGGGAGAGGGACAGGCGTTTCCGGACGCGACGCAGTCGCGCCGGGAACGCCAGGGTGAGGGCCCCCGGGCCCGGCGACCGGGCTCCCGCACGCCTCGCCCGTCCGGCCCACCTCCTGCGATCCACCCCGGTTCCCGCAGGGGCAGACGCCGCTCCAGGTGTTTGTTAAGGGATGATGGGCACCGGAACCGAAGGTTCGGGGGGGAGTAGAACCGTCCATGAGTCCCGCCACGCTGACCCCGCCGCCCGCCGCCGACGCCGACGCGATCCAGGCTCCGCCGATCGTGGCGCAGCCGGGCTCAGCCGTGCCCGCGCTGCCGGTGCGGGCGCCGCTCAGCCGCGACCGCGGCGAGCGGGGGCTGCGCGTGTCGCGGCACGCCGTGGCGGTGTCCATCGCGCTGCACGTGGTGATGGCGGTGCTGGTGGTGCTGGGGCTGAGCGAGGCCCGCCGCCGCGAGCGGGCCGTGGCCGCGCGCGCCGAGGTGCCCAGCGACCGGGTGAGCTACCT
>DASWMA010000321.1:0-9728 GCA_036399995.1 Longimicrobium sp.
TGCTGCGCCGCGACGGGCGCGACGAGCAGCGCACCATCGTGGCCGCCGAACGCCGCGAGGTGGTGGCGGGCCGGTTCCCGCGGCCGGGCGCCGGGCCGCGCGTGTTCACCGTGCCCCGCGGCGAGGGCTCCATCGTGATCCACATGGACACGCTGGAGATGCACGTGGACTCGATGCGGCGGCGGATCGACTCGCTGCGCGTGAACCTGCGCCGCCGGCACGGCGACAGCCTGGTGATCCGCTACGACACCGCCGTGCGCATCCTCCGCGACAGCCTGCTGCACGTGCTGCCGCGACTCGAGGGGCGGGTGCGCGAAGGGGTCACCCCGTTCTTCATGGAGTTCGGGATGCGGTCGATGGCGGGCGCCGAGTTCGCCGAGATGAACCCGGGACTGGGCCGCTACTTCCGCACCAACCAGGGGCTGCTGGTGCTGCAGGTGGCGCCCCAGACCCCCGCCGCCCGCGCCGGCCTGCAGCCCGGCGACGTGGTGGTGGAGGCGAACGGGAACCGCGTGGCGCGCGTGGGCGACCTGCGCACCGCCTTCACCCGCGCCGACGGGCAGGAGGTGCGGCTGACGCTGCTGCGCGACGGCCGGCGGCAGAACGTGTCGGTGCGCTGGGATGGCGCGCGCGGCATGCGCTACCGCGTGGAGACCGCCGAGCGCGTCCTGCGCGGCGAGGCCGAGCGGGTGCGGGCGAGAACGGCGGAGCCGCCGCGCTCGCGCACCCGGCCCTGAGCTCGATGGCCGGCAGATGACGAAAGCAGGGGAGGCCGCCGCGGCCTCCCCTGCTTCGCTTTCCGGTCCCAGGCGACCCGGATCACATCTTGTGGGTGCTGTCCGTCTTGATCAGCGTGTCGCTCTGGCCGGCGCCCGCGGTGCCGGGGGAGCCCGGCGCCATCCCGCCGCTCATCCCGGTGGTGTCGGTGGTCATCGGGGCCATGGGGGGCGCCATGGTGGCGGTGGAGTCGGCCATCGGCATGGTGGCCGCGGTGCCGGTGGTGTCCACGCCGCCGCTGGTCTGGCCTTCTTCGTCGCCGCCGCCGCACGCGGCGAGCGCGGCAAGGGCCAGCACCGAAAGCATCGCGCGAGTCTTCATCCGTCTTCTCCTTTCAGTTGGTGGATCCTGGGGCCGCTCAGGAGCGCGGCTTGGTGACCAGCGTGTCCTGCCCGCCGGGGCCGCTGGGGCCCGCCGGCCCGGCGTTGCCGAAGGCGGTGTCGCCCGGGGCCATCGGCCCCGCCTGGCCAGACGCGGGGGTCACCCCTTCGCCGTTCTGCACCACGTAGGGCGCCGTGCCCCCCGGCGCGGCGCTGTCGCCCATGGCCGGCGTGGTGGTGGCCGCGGGCGCCGCCGCCGGCGTGTTGACCGTGGGGTCTTCGGTGCTGGGGTCGCCGCCCTCGGTCTTGGCGCCGCAGGCCCCGAGCGCCACGATGGCGGCAATCGCCGCGAGGGCGTGAAGGCTCCTCTGCATCCTGTCTGCTCCGTTCCCGTTGGGGAGATGCCGCTGAAACGGGCCGGGGGGAAGGCAGGAAGCGTGCCGAACGTACAAGGTTCGCATCAAATTGGGGATGGTGCAAATCGCGGCGCGCGGCTACCTTTCACCCTCCTTTTCCCACCCCGGCGTCTCCGCCGAACCCTCCCCACATAATCGCGAGGCCTCTCCGATGAGATTCGACCGCCAGAAGTTCTTCGACGCGTACACCGCCGCGTTCGGCACGCTGAAGCCCGACCCGCAGGCCGGCCTGGACGCGCTGCTCACGGCCGCCGAGGCCGACCAGGACATCACCGACATCCGCTGGCTGGCCTACATGCTGGCCACCGTGAAGCACGAGTGCGCCGGCACCTGGCGCGCGATCGAGGAGTACGGCAAGGGGAAGGGGCGCAAGTACGGCACGCCGGTGACGGTGACCGACCCCGAGGGGCGCTCGTTCACCAACGTGTACTACGGCCGCGGCTTCGTGCAGCTCACCTGGAAGGACAACTACCAGACGATGGGGCAGGCGCTGAAGAACCGGCTGGTGTACGAGCCGGCGCTGGCGCTCAACTCCGACGTGGCGTACCGCATCATGTCGCTGGGGATGCGGAAGGGGTCGTTCACCGGGAAGAAGCTGGCCGACTACATCGCCGGCGACAAGTGCGACTACGTGAACGCCCGCAAGATCATCAACGGGCTCGACCAGGCCGAGCGCATCGCCGGCTACGCCACCAAGCTCGAGGCCGTGCTGCGCGCCAGCGCCGTGGCGGCGGTGCCCGGCGGCGTGCCCACGCTGCAGCCGGCCGCCCCGGCCCCGGCCGCCCCCGCCGCTCCGGCCGCGGGTGCCACCTTCAAGGTCACCGCCGACTCGCTGAACATCCGCAGCGGCCCCAGCGCGTCCAGCGCGCTGGCGGGAAATTCGTTGCCCAAGGGCACGGTCGTGCAGGGGCTGGAGGACAACGGGGGCTGGAAGCGCGTGACGGTGCAGGGCAATGGCGTCACCGGCTGGGTGAGCGCCAAGTTCCTGGCCGCCGTCTCCGCCCCGGCCGGCGTGGCCTGACGCGCATCGGCTGACCTGGACGGCGATCGCGCCCGGCGGATGGCTCCGCCGGGCGCGATCTGCATCTGCTGCGCGGATCACGGTGTTGGACAGGCACTCCTGGTGTCATACGGAGGGAACGGAGGAAACGGAGAACTTCGCTGTCCTCCGTTCCCTCCGTTTCCTCCGTGTGAGATCCAGCAGCCTCGATCGCGGCAGGTGAGCCCCGGACGGGCTCAGGACTCGGGCGCCGCGCGGGTGGCGAACCAGATGTAGAGGGGGATGCCGGCCAGGAGCGCCAGGAACCCCCACAGCACCACGCTCCCCCCCACGCCGTAGACGGTGTAGAGGAGGAAGACGAAGGCGACCGGCGCCACCCAGTGGGCGCGCCGCCGCTCGCCCGGGGTGTAGCGCGCGGGGTCGCGGCGGGCCAGCATCAGCTCGGCGGCGGCGGCGTACAGGTGCGGCACCAGCGTGAGCAGCACCGACAGCAGCACGATGAAGTTGAACACGCCCAGCAGCGTCTGGCGGAAGTACAGGAGCAGCAGGGTGCTGGCCACCGCCGTGCCCACCACCAGCGCCACGTGCGGCGTGCCGAAGCGCGGGTGCACCCGCCCCAGCCCGCGGAAGAAGATCCCGTCGCGCGCGGCCGTCACGGGGATCCGCCCCGCCATCAAGATCCACCCGTTGAGCGTGCCGATCCCCGCCGCGATGGCCGCGATGCCGATGAAGGTGCCGGCCGCCGGGCCCAGCGTCCGTGACGCCGCCAGCGCGATCGGCCGCGGCGAGGCGGCGATCTCGCCCGTCGGCAGGGCGCCGGTGACCGCCACGGCGGCCACCAGGAAGATGACGGTGGCGAGCGCGTAGCCCACCAGCGTGCCGCGGCGGATGGTGCGGCCGGGCTGCTGCACCTCCTCGGCCGGCACGGTGGCCGACTCGACCCCCGAGTACGCCCACACCACCAGCGCCGCGCCCGCCGCCAGCGAGCCCCAGCCGTGCGGCGCGAACGGGGTGAAGTGCTCGGCGCGCGCGTGCGGCAGCATGGCCAGCGACACGCCCAGCATGGGGAGCGTGCAGGCGCACATCACCGCCACCTGCAGCCGCGCCCCGTGGCGGATCCCCAGCACGTTCAGCAGGCACAGCCCCCACAGCAGCGCCTGCGCCAGCCCGAACTGCAGCAGCGTGCTTTCGGCCAGCGGGCGCGAGAAGCCCACCGCGTAGCCCACCACCGCCGTCACGATCCCCGCGTTCCCCACCACGGCGCTGATCCAGTAGCTCCACACCGCCTGGAAGCCGGCGAAGTCGCCGAACGCCTCGCGCGTGTACACGTACGGGCCGCCGGTGACCGGGTAGCGCGTGCCCAGGCTGGCGTACACCAGCGCCACGAACAGGTACCCCGCCGCGGTCACCCCCCACGCCACGATCCCCAGCGGCCCCACGGCCTGCGCCAGCGACGCGGGAAGGGTGTAGACCGAGGTGCCCACCATGTTTCCCACCACCAGCGCCACGGTGCCCAGCAGCGTCAGCCCGCGCACCAGCGACGGGCGGGCGGCGTGGGGGCCGCGGGCGGACGGGCCGGCGGGGTGAGCGGTGGACGACACGGGGGGCGGGGAGCGGGTGGGGAACGGAGCGGGATGAACGAATGTGCGCCGCCGGACCGCGGGCGACAAGCGCGGTGTAATCCGCCGGCCGGCCGCGGTGCCGGCACCCCGGCTTGACGGCGGCGGCCGGGGGCGTGAACGTCAGCCGGAGCGCATCCACCCCCCGCACCCCAGGACGGCATCTTGGATCCACCCCAGGCGGGAACCCCGCCCGCCGCCGAGGGAACGGAGCGCGACCCTTCGTTGCCCCCCTTCGCGGCGGGCGACTCGATGCTGGAGCCCACCGGCATCCGCCACCTGCCGCCGTCGGACTACGGGTACGTCCGCACGGATGGCGTGCCCGTGCCCGTGGAACGTGACGAGCTGCTGCGCGTGTGCCTGGGCGACCCGCGGCCCGTGGGGGTGTGGACGCCGGAGACGGAGGGTGTGGTTCCGCCCTGGCAGGTGCCGTGGATCTTCACGAAGATCATGGAGCCGGTGATCCAGAAGTCGTGGGAGCAGGTGAAGGGCACCGGCTTCCTGTTCGGGATGGGGCTGCTGGTGGGCGGGCTGGCGCTGTCGTCCGACCCCGGGGCGGCGCGCTCGGGGCCGCCGCTGCTGCTGGTGGTGGCCGGCATCTGGCTGGGGCAGGCGCTGCTGGACTGGCACCGCATGCGGAAGATGACCCCCGCCGACGTGGCGGCCGAGGTGGAGGAAGCGCGCACCCTCCCCCGCGCCCGCAGCGGCCCCCCGATGCTCACCCGCGCGCTGGCCGCCATCATCGTGGTGATCGCGGTGGCGCAGTCGCTGTCGCCCGGTGTGTCGTACGACGCGGCGGGGCTGGTGAAAAGCGCGGTGAGGGCGGGCGAGTGGTGGCGGCTGTTCACCGCGCCGCTGCTGCACGTGGGGCTGATGCACCTGGGGTTCAACGCGGTGACGCTGCTGGCGCTGGGCGGGCTGATCGAGCGTTACGCCCACCGCGTCTACGTTCCCCTGGTGTTCCTGCTGACGGCGCTGGCGGGCGGCCTGGGCTCGCTCGCGCTGTACCCCGACACGCGATCGGTGGGGGCCAGCGGCGGGATCATGGGGCTGGTGGGGTTCGCGCTGGTGCTGTCGCTGCGGCGCCGGTCGCTGCTCCCGCGCAGCCTCACGCACGAGCTGCTGGCCGACGTGGGGTGGGTGGCCGTGATGGGCTTGGCCGCCTACCAGTACATCGACAACGCCGCGCACGGGGCGGGGCTGCTGGCCGGCGCCCTGCTGGGCCTGCTGCTGGTGCCGCGCGGCGGCACCACCCCGCACTGGGAGCCGTCGCCCGTCATCCGCGCCGCGGGGTGGGCGGCGCTTGCGGGGGTGGCGGCGTCGGCCCTGGCGGCGATCGCGGCGATGTGGGGCCGGCTGTAGATCTTCCGTCCCATCAACCCCCGCCCATCTCCCCCCCCAATCGGCACCGACGCCGCGGATCACGCGGACGCTGGCGTGCAGTCCGCGAAGGCGGACTTCCCGAACTTCCACCCGCCGGTTTCAACCGGCGGCTGGAGGCCGGCGGCGAAGGGACCCGCACGATGAATCTTGACGACGGATGAAACACGGTAGATAATTAGACGTACGTCTAATAGACATCTGTCTAACGGACGATCAGCGGATGCGGGACCCGACACGGAGCCGATGCTGGACGCCACCCTGCGCGCGCTGGGAGACCCCACACGCCGCGAGATCCTGAAGGCGCTGCGGGCGGGCGACCTCACCGCGGGGGAGATCTCCGCGCGCTTTCCCATGACCGCCGCGAGCGTGTCGCACCACCTGTCGGTGCTGAAGGAGGCCGGGCTGGTGACGTCGGAGCGCAACGGGCGCAACCTGATCTACTCGCTCGAGACCACGGTCTTCCAGGAGTTCCTGCAGGAGATGATGGGGATGCTGGGAACAGGGAGGGACGGATGAGAAGCCGCTGGACCGCCGCCGTGACGCTGGCCGCGATGTGGGTGCTGGCGCTGGTGATCTACCTGCGCGCCCCCGCGCGCGTGCCCACGCACTGGAACATGCGCGGCGAGATCGACGGGTGGGGAGGCCCCGCCAGCGTGTTCATCCTTCCCGCGGTGGCCGTGGGGATCGTGCTGATGATGGACATCCTTCCCCGGGTGGACCCGCGCCGCGCGAACTGGGAGAAGTTCGGCGGCGAGGTGCGGCTGCTGGTGAACGTGCTGGTGCTGTTCCTGGCGTGGATGGAGCTGAGCACCATCGGCGCGTGGACGTTCGGGTGGAAGGTGGACGGGAGCCGCACCACGCTGGCGGGGATGGGCGTGATGCTGATGGTGCTGGGGAACTACCTGCCGCGCATCCGCTCCAACTGGTGGATGGGGATCCGCACCCCGTGGACCCTCTCCAGCGACCGCGTGTGGCGTGAAACCCATCGCCTGGGCGGCCGTACCTTCGTGGCGGCGGGCGGGGTGAGCCTGCTGGCCGGGCTGCTGCTCCCCGCGCCGGCCAGCGTGAGCGTGGCGCTCGCCGCCGTGGCCGCCGGGAGCGTGGTGCCGGTGGTGTACAGCTACCTTGCCTGGCGCCGCGAGGCCGCCGGACGCGGGTGAGTCCTGGGAAAGGGTCGAGAGGAATGATGACGATGCATCGGGTGCTGCTGGCCGCCACGTGCGTGTGCGCGCTGGCTCCCTCCACCGCGCGGGCGCAGGCGGCGAGCGGCGCCTTCGTGCTGCGCCGCGGCGCCGATACCGTGGCGGTGGAATCGTTCCGCCGCACCGCGGCCGAGGTGCAGGGCCAGATCGTGGTGAAGGCGGCCGTCAACGTCGCCTACACCATGGGCACCGGCCCCGGTGCCACGGTCACGGCGATGGAGCTGCGCGCCCGGGCGCCCGGCGCCCCCGACAGCGCGCCGCCGCTTCAGCACATCACCGTGGCCTTCGCAGGCGACAGCTCGGTGGTGACGATCGTGGCCGGCGGGCAGCGCTCCAGCCAGGTGGTGAAGGGCGCCGCGGGCGCGGTTCCCATCGTGAACCCTTCGGCGGTCGTGATCGAGCAGATGCTGATGCGCGCCCGGGCGCTTGGGCGGGGCGACAGCGCAACGGTCACCGTGTTCTCGGTGGGGACCACGAACACGCTGCCGGGGCGCGTGGCCTTCCGTGGCGACAGCGCGGTGATCGTGCTGGCGGGGATGGAGGTGCGGGCGCGCACCGATGCGGCGGGGCGGCTGCTGGGCGCCGTGATCCCGGCGCAGAACCTGGCGATCGAGCGCACCGCCGGCGTGTCGGCCGCGTCGGGGCGGCCCGACTACTCGGTGCCCGCCGGGGCGCCGTACACGGCCGAGGAGGTGCGCGTCCCCCATCCCTCGGGCTTCCGGCTGGCGGGAACGCTCACCCTTCCCACGGCGCGGCGGGGGCGCGTGCCGGCGGTGGTCACCATCACCGGCTCGGGGATGCAGGACCGCGACGAGGCGATCCCCGTGATCGCCGGGTTCCGCCCCTTCCGGCAGGTGGCCGACACGCTGGGCCGCCGCGGCATCGCCGTGCTGCGGATGGACGACCGCGGCTTCGGCGCGTCGGAGGGGAACGGGGCCCAGGCCACCACGCGCGACTTCGCCGGCGACATCGCGGCGGCGGTGGCGTACCTGCGCACCCGCCCCGAGATCGACCCCGACCGCATCGCCCTGGCCGGCCACAGCGAGGGCGGGGTGATCGCGCCGATGGTGGCGGCCGACGACCCGCGGGTGCGCGCGGTGGTGCTGATCGCGGGGACGTCGCGCACCGGCCGCCGCATTCTGGAGTACCAGCTGCGCAACCCGCTGGACCGCGACGCCACGCTCACCCCCGCCCAGCGCGACTCGGCCTACCGCGCCAGCTGGGTGCAGGTCGATTCGATGGCGGCCCGCTCGCCGTGGCTGCCGTTCTTCCTGTCGTACGACCCGCTCCCCACCGTGCGCCGCGTGCGGCAGCCCGTGCTGATCCTGCAGGGCGAGACCGACCGCCAGGTCACCGCCGACCAGGCGCGCGAGCTGGAGGCGGCGCTGCGCGAGGCGGGAAACCGCGACGTGACGGTGCGCGTGTTCCCCGACCTGAACCACCTGCTGGTGCACGACCCCGACGGGATGCCCTCCGGCTACTCCAGGCTCACCACCAGCCGGGTGGACGCCCAGCTGCTGGGTGTGCTGGCCGACTGGCTGGTGGAGAAGCTGCGGTAGGTCGAATCGATGGATGGAAATCAACGGAGGGGGTCCTGAGCCAAGCGCTCAGGACCCCTCATTGATTCGCGTTGCCTACGGATCGGATCAGCTGGGCCACGGGGCGGCAAAGCTGAATTTGATAACCCGCCCGATCCGTTCGAAATCGGTGGTGTTGGACGTGATCAGCGTAATTCCGTTCTCCCGGCATGACGCCGCGAGCAGCGCATCGGCCACGAGCGATTTTGGGAACGCTTTCCGATCCATGTGCTCTTCCTTGGCGATCCGCGACAGTGCCTCGCCCGCGGTAGCCCAGGCCCGATGCGATGGAGTAACGATCCGGGAGGTTCGGACGAACGGGGCCGCTACGTCGGAATGGAGCTGCCGCGCCTTTTCGGGTGTGTTCGCGCCGAACAGGAGCTCATGAAGCACCACCGAGCTGAGATAGCATCGTGGAGCAAATGCCGAGTAGAACTGCATCAGCTCGGCTGCCGCGACCGTGTCGCGAACGGCGTAGACGTAGAGGTTCGTGTCCAGCGCGTAGAGCGCCACTAGAACGTACCTTCAAAGACGTCCTCTACCCCTCCCGTGCCGCCGATTCGCTTGATTCCCGCCATCAACTCATCCCGAAAGATCAGCAGCGAGAGCGCCTGATCGATCGCGTCGGTTTCACTGCGAGCACCCAGGATCTCGACCGCGCGGTCCAGCTTCGCCTGGTCGATGTTGACGTTCTTGCGGCGAACGGCCGACGTCGGTGTCTTCATACGTATCTCCTTGATCTGTATGGATGAATCTATGCATCTGTACGAGCTCCGGTCAACGCCACCGAGGGTCTATGCTACAATACAGAGATCCTGCCCGGTGTTCCCGGACAGGATCTCGTCGGTCGCTATTGGCTTTCCGCTACTGGGCGATGGTCCAGGCGATGGGCATCGTGACCTGCACGCGCACCGGCTGGCCCTTGACCCGTGCGGGCCGGAAGCGCGCGCGGCGCAGCACGCCCTGCGTGGGCGCGTTGAAGCCCGGGTGCGGCGAGTTGACGATGCTGATGCTCCCCGGGTCCACCCGTCCGTCCGCGCCCACCACGAAGGTGGCGGTCACGCTCCCCGACACCCGGTTGGCGTAGAGCTGCGCGGGGTAGCGGTCCTGCAGCGAGCGCTGGAGCTCGCCGCCGTTGGTGAGGCGTGGCCGCTCTTCCACGATGTCTTCGTCGAACACCTGGTTCGCGGAGGGCGCGCTGGCGGCGGGCTCTTCGCGCGCCGGGGCGGGGGGCGGCGCCGGGGGCGAGGCGGCCGGCTGCGCCGCGGGACGGGGCTGCGGCGCGACGGCCACCTGCTGCGGCTGCGGCTGCACCGGCGCCGGCTGCCTCGCCGCCGCCTGCTGCGCGGCAAGCTGCTGCTGCTGAAGGAGCTGCGCCTGACGCGTGCGCTCTTCTTCCAGGCGGCGGCGCTCGTCGTCCTGCTGCTTCTTCCG
>DASWMA010000322.1:0-2680 GCA_036399995.1 Longimicrobium sp.
GCCGCCTCTGCGCGCTCGCCGCCGAGCCGGCGCTGCGCGACACCTGCGTGGAGGTGCTCGCCCGCACCCCGGCCGGGGGGATGGAGCTGCTGGCCGGCGCGCTGCGCGAGGGCGACGCGGCCGCCCGCGAGGCGATCCTGGCCGCGCTCCCGCACCTTGCCGCCCCCGCGGCGGCGCGGCTGGCCGCCGCCGTGCTGGACGATCCGGCGCCCACCGTGCGGCGGGCCGCCGCGCTCGCGCTTTCACGGCTGGACCTGCGCACGGCCGCCGGACTGGGGCGCGATGCTTGAGCCCAGCCCGCGCCACGGCCACCGCAACGGAAGCCCGCCCCGGCAGAGCGCCTCGGCGTCGGCGCTCAACCTGCTGCGCGACCTGATCGTGCAGCGCACCGGCGTCTACTACAACGACACCAAGCGCGACCAGCTCGAAGAGCGGGTGGGCGAGCTGACGGCCGCGCGCGGCCTCCCCTCGCTGCTCGACTACTACTACCTGCTGCGCTACGACCCCGACGCCGAGACCGTCTGGCGCGAGCTGATGGACCGGCTGGCGGTGCCCGAGACCTTCTTCTGGCGGCAGCCCGAGCAGTTCGAGGCGCTGGTGGACGAGATCGTCCCCCGCCACCTGGCCGAGCGGCCGGGGCGGCCGCTGCGCATCTGGAGCGCGGCGTGCTGCTCGGGCGAAGAGCCGCTCACCATCGCGATGGCGCTGGAAGAGGGCGGCTGGTTCGGCCGTCTGCCGGTGGAGATCGTGGCCAGCGACGCCAGCCCGGCGCTGGTGGCGCGCGCCCGCGCCGGCGTGTACGGCGACCGCTCGCTCCGGAACGTGTCGCCCGAGCGGCGCGCCCGCTGGTTCACGCGCGAGGGGGCGGGGTGGCGGATCGACCGCGCCCTGCACGCGCGGGTGCGCTGGACCACCGCCAACCTGCTGGACGAGGCGGAGGCCGGGCCGCTGGCGCACGCCGACGTGGTCTTCTGCCGCAACGTGTTCATCTACTTCTCCGACGACGCCGTGCGCCGGGTGGCGCGGATGCTGGTGGCGCGGATGCCGCCCACGGGCTGGCTCTTCCTGAGCGCCTCGGAGTCGCTGATGCGGCTGACCACCGACTTCGCGATGACCGAGGTTGGCTCGGCGTTCGCATACGTCCCCAACCCCGGGGCCGGGGCGCAGGCCGGCGCGGAGCCCCCGCGACGCCCTGCCGTATCCCCTCTCGACCAGCGGAGTTAGAATAGCCCCATGCAGCAGCCGATCCGGGTCCTGGTGGTGGACGACTCGGCCTTCCTCCGCAAGGTCGTGAGCCAGATGCTCTCCCGCAGCCCCCTGATCCAGGTGGTGGCCACCGCGCGCGACGGCGAGGAGGCGCTGGAGCTGGTGGAGAAGCACCGCCCCGACGTGGTCACCCTCGACCTGATGATGCCGGGGATGGACGGCGTGGGCTTTCTGAAGGAGCAGCGGCGGCGGGGCCCCGTGCCCGTGGTGGTGTGCAGCATCGCGCACGACTCGGGAGAGCTGGCGCTGGGCGCGCTCGACGCCGGCGCGGTGGACTTCGTGCAGAAGCCCACCGCCCTGGCCACCGAGAAGGTGTTCGAGATCGCCGACGAGCTGGTGGCCAAGGTGACCGCGGCCGCCGGGGTGCGGATGTCGCGGGTGGAGACCACGCTCGGCGCGCCCGCGGCACCCGCCGACGCGGCGCTCCCGCCTGGCGCCGCGCGCGCCGCCGCCGCGGCCGACCTGGTGGTGATCGGCATCTCCACCGGCGGGCCCCAGGCGCTGCGGCACGTGATCCCGCAGCTCCCGGCCGACTTCCCGGTGCCGGTGGCGATGGTGCTGCACATGCCGGTGGGCTACACCGAGCTGTACGCCAGCCGGCTCGACGAGATCTCGGCGCTGCACGTGGTGGAGGCGCGCGAGGGCGACGTGGTGCGCGCGGGAACCGCCTTCCTGGCCCCCGCCGGCCGTCACCTGGGCTTCGTGCGCGACCCCGACGGGAGCGTGCGCGCCCACCTGGACGTGCGCCCGCTCGACACGCCGCACCGCCCCGCGGTGGACGTGCTCTTCCGCTCGGCCGCCGAGGTGTACGGCGCGCGGGTGCTGGGGGTGGTGATGACGGGGATGGGGCAGGACGGCCTGCTGGGCGCCGCCCACGTCAAGGCGCAGGGCGGCCGGATCATCACCGAGGCCGAGTCGTCGTGCGTGGTATACGGCATGCCGCGCGCGGTGGACGAGGCGTCGCTCAGCGACCGCAGCGTGCCGCTCGACCGGATGGCCTCCTCGATCCTGGAGATGGTGTGACCGTGGCGAAGATCCTGGTGGTAGACGATTCGGGGTACGCCCGGCGCCTGCTGCGGCAGATGCTGGAGCCCCTGGGGCACACGGTGTTCGAGGCGGGGAGCGGGATGGCGGGGCTCGAGGCCTATGCCGTGCACGCCCCCGACGTGGTGCTGCTGGACCTGACCATGGAAGACCTGGGCGGGGTGGAGGTGCTCACCCAGATCAAGGGGATCGACCCCGCGGCGCGGGTGATCGTGGTGAGCGCCGACATCCAGCGCTCCACGGGCAAGGAGGTGGCCGCCGCCGGCGCCTTCCGCTTTTTGGCCAAGCCCGCCGACCGCGACGAGCTGGTGGAGGCGGTGGACGCGGCGCTGGTGAGAGAGGGCCCATGAACCTGACCGAGCTGGAGACC
>DASWMA010000323.1:0-14992 GCA_036399995.1 Longimicrobium sp.
GGAGGCCCGAGGCGGCGCCCCCGCGGGGGCGCGCGGCGCCACCCGGCCCGCCCGTACCCCGCGCCGGAAAGGGATCAGGGCACCCGCTCACCAGGCATCGCCGTGGAACAGGGGGATGAAGATGGATCACGCAGAGTCATCGGAATCATCAGAAAAACAAAGGATCGTTCCTCGGAGGGCCGGTTCTGCGTTTCAGGGCATCCCGTCTCACCGAAACGATGCGAACACGGGATCGCCACGGGCCCCGCGAGGCCGCGACAGTCTCTCTGGAACTGGTGTAATGCGTGCGCCCGCCAGCAGTTACGAACACCCGACGAATCCACCGGACGACCCGCCTGACCCGGCACCCTCCATGCGCACTCGCGCACGTCGGTTCGGCCCGGTACGGCCCTCGGGCATCGTTTCCCCCCCACCAGGAGAACGCAGATGAAGAAGCTCGCGCTGACGATGGATGAGCTGGCGGTGGATTCGTTCACCACGGAAGAGCCGAAGGAAGACCGCGGCATGGTGAAGGCCCAGGAGTGCGGGCCGACGGCCCCGAGCTGCCGGTCGCTGGACCTGAACTGCCTGACGGAGGAACGCTGCCCCACGGACGACTGCCCGACCAGCTCCACCACGATCTGCCGCTGCTGAGCAGGGCACCCGCCCGGAAGTCATCGGCGGGGATTCGCGACACGAAGGCCGGCATCCATGCGGGATGCCGGCCCTTCGTTGCCGCCGGATGTGGTGGCGCGTCAGTGTCCCGTCGACCCGAATCCCCCGCTGCCGCGGCCGCTGTCGCTCAGTTCCTCCGCCTCCACGATCTCCGGCACCTCGAACCGCGCGAACACGAGCTGGGCGATGCGCATCCCGCGTGGCACCGGCACCGGCTCGCTCCCCGCGTTCCACAGGATCACGCGCAGCTCGCCGCGGTAGTCAGGGTCGATGGTGGCCGGCGTGTTGGGGAGCGTGACGCCGTGCTTGAGCGCGAGGCCGGAGCGCGGCCGCACCTGGCACTCCACGTCGTGCGGCAGCTCCATCTCCAGCCCGGTGTGCACCAGCCGGCGCTCGCCGGGCTGCAGCACGAAGTCGGCCTCGCAGCTCGCCACGTCGAAGCCGGCGGACCCGGCGGTGGCGCGCGCGGGAAGCGGCAGGTCTGGGTTGCTCGGGAGCCGGCGGAAGCGGACGAACATCAGGGGACAGGGGACAGGGGACAGGGGACAGGGGACAGCAATCAAACTCGATCGGAGCGGGACCGCACCTAGCACCTAGCACTTAGCACTTAGCACCTGGCACCTTCGCACCGGAAACGGAGCGGGGACAGCACCGCGCGAACCCCGCAGGCTGTCCCCTGTCCCCTGTTCCCTGTCCCCTGCCGTAGACTCAGCTCGCCGCCAGCACCTGGTCGATCGGCGTGAACGGCAGGCCGAACGCCTCGGCCACGGCGGGATACACCACCTTGCCGCCCACCACGTTCAGCCCCAGCAGCAGCGAGTTGTCGCGGCGGCAGGCCTCTTCCCAGCCGAGCTTGGCCAGGCGCGCGGCGTACGGGAACGTCGCGTTGGTGAGCGCCAGCGTGCTGGTGCGCGGCACGCCGCCCGGCATGTTGGCCACGCCGTAGTGGATCACGCCGTCGATCTCGTAGATCGGGTTCTCGTGCGTGGTGGGGCGGATCGTCTCCACGCAGCCGCCCTGGTCCACCGCCACGTCCACGATCACCGAGCCCTTCTTCATGCGGGCCAGGTCGGCGCGCTTCACCAGCTTGGGCGCCTTGGCACCCGGCAGCAGCACGGCGCCCACCACCAGGTCGGCGTGCTCCAGCCGCTCCAGGATGTTGTGCCGGTTGCTGTAGATCATCTCCACGTTGGCCGGCATCACGTCGCTCAGGTAGCGCAGGCGCTCCAGCGACAGGTCCAGGATGGTGACGCGGGCGCCGAAGCCCGCCGCCATCTTGGCCGCGTTGATCCCCACCACCCCGCCGCCGATGATCAGCACGTTGGCGGGCGCCACACCCGGCACGCCGCCCAGCAGCATCCCGCGGCCCCCGTAGAACTTCTCGAGGTACTTGGCGCCGGCCTGGATGGCCATGCGCCCCGCCACCTCGCTCATCGGCGTCAGCAGCGGGAGCTCGCCGTTGGGGAGCTGCACCGTCTCGTAGGCGATCGCCACCGAGCCCGAGTCGATGATCGCGCGGGTCAGCGTCTCGTCGGCCGCGAAGTGGAAGTAGGTGAAGAGCACCTGGTTGGGGCGGATCCGGGGGTACTCCACCGGGATCGGCTCCTTCACCTTCATGATCATCTCGGCGCGCGCCCACACGTCTTCCACGTCCAGCATCTGCGCGCCGACGGCCTCGTACTGCGCGTCGTCGAAGCCGCTGCCCAGGCCGCCGCCGCGCTCCACCAGCACGGTGTGGCCGGCCTGCACCAGCGCCTCGGCGCCCGCGGGCACCAGCGCGATGCGGTTCTCGTTCGTCTTGATCTCTTTGGGGACCCCGATGATCATCGCCAGGTCTTCAGTTCAGCGTTGAGTGCGAGCCCGCGGAACCGGGCCGGCGGGCGCGCACAATATACACGCCGCTCGCCGTTGCGCGAGACTGAGCACTGCTCACGCACCGGATTTCGCACGATCTCTGAACGAATCCGGCCTTCCCCGGCCGATCTTCATCGCGCCTGTCACGCGTCGGACCGCCCCGTCGCCTCCGGCTCTCGAGCCGCACCGTGCACCGACGCGGGCGGTGCGACGGCGGTCAGCCCGCTTGCGGCGGCGTGATGGTGAACGGGCGCTGTGCCTGGAACTCGGGGCTCGCCATGGCTCCATAGTAGATCGGCCGCGGCTTTCCCCTGAGCTTTTCCAGGATCTCATCGTACAGATCCAGGTACGAGCCCTGGAAGGCGCCGTCCGCCCACGCGTCCAGCAGCGCCCGGGTGAACAGGCTCTGGTCGGAGTGCTCCCGCCCCTGCTGGCGATTGCCCGCCGCCGCCAGCAGAAGCACCTTGGCCGCCACTTTCGGCGGCTCCGGCTCGGCGACAATCGTCTGTCCGCCGTTCGGAGCGGACGTGGCCCGGGACGGGAGCGCCGGGCCTCCGTCCCGGCGCTGGTCGCCGACTCTCCGCGCCCGCGTCCACGTTGCCGGCGCGGGCTCGATCGCCCGGACGATCGATCCGCTGTGGCAGCTGTCCGAGATCACCACGATCCGGGCGCCCGGCTCGAACCCGGCCCACAGCCGGTAGAGGTCGTCGTCCACCAGCTGTCCGTCGTACAGGCACCAGCACTGGTCCTCCACCTCCCGGTCACCGCCCGGCCCGGCGGGCACCACGACGTCGCCGTGCCCCGAGTAGGTGAGCAGCAGGATGCCGTCGCCCCCCACCGGGCCCGCGGCCGCACGGATGGCGGCGGTCACGGCGGCGCAGGTGGCGGCGGGGCCCACCAGCGTCTGCGTCTCGAAGCCCTCCCGCTCGGCGATCCGCTGCATCGCCTCGGCGCTCCTGGCGGGAGAGGCGAGTGGCTCCAGGGGGGTGTAGCGCCTCATCTTGCTCCGGTTCACGGCCACATGGATGGAAATGCCTCGCGGGTTCATCGCCGGATCGCCTGGTGTGGAGGGTGGATCCCGAGGGTTCGCACCTTTGGGACGGACCGGGCACGCCGATTTCGCGGCCGCCGCGGGTTGATGGGTGCCGGGGTAGGGCGATACGTTTGGGGCGCCTGAACCGCTCGCTCCCGCGCCCCCGCTCCGTTGTGTCCGCAAGAACGCCCGAACGGCAGGACTACTCCGAGCTTCTGGTCCGGCACCTTCCCTGGATCGAGCGGGTCGCGGCGTCGCTCTGCCGCCGCCACGCCCTCGACCCCGACGAGGCCGACGACTTCGCCTCGTGGGCCAAGACGCGGCTGATGGAAGACGACTACGCCGTGCTGCGCAAGTTCCGCGGAGAAAGCGCGCTCACCACCTACCTCACGGTGGTGATGTCGATGCTCTACCGCGACTACCGCGTGTGGCGCTGGGGCCGCTGGCGCCCCTCCGCGGCGGCGCGGCGGCGGGGGCCGGTGGCGGTGCAGCTGGAAACGCTGGTCCACCGCGACGGGTACCACTGGTCGCAGGCCGCCGCCGTGCTGCAGGCGCGCGGCCACGGCTCGCTCTCCGAGCGCGAGGTCGCCACGCTGATCGCCGAGCTCCCCCCGGGCACGCGCGGGCGGCCCACCGAGGTGGGCGCCGAGCCGCTGGCCACCACCCCCGACCCCGCCCGCGCCGACGAGACGGTGCTGGCCGCCGAGACGCAGGCCGAGCAGGACGTGCTGGCGCGCGCGCTGGCCCGCGCCATGGAGGGGCTGGGCGACGAAGACCGCACCATCCTCCGGATGCGCTTCTGGGAAGGCTGCTCGGTCGCCGACATCGCGCGGGCGCTGCGTCTGGAGCAGAAGCCGCTCTACCGGAGGCTGGAGCGAACCCTGAAAACGCTGCGCTCCGCGCTGGAGGCCGAGGGCGTCTCGCGCGACCGGGTGCGCGCCCTGCTCGACGAGGAGGCGCCGTGACAACCGGTCCTGCTGCGACATTTTCAACTCGCGTCCGTCCAACCGCTATGCTCCGTATCCAGAACAGGAGGGGAGGATGGAACGCTTGACGGACGCCGAGCGCCTGGCGGCGCTTCTGGACGGCCGCCTGGGCGAACGGGAGCGCGCCGAGCTGATGGCACGTCTGGGAGGTTCGGGCGAAGACCTGGATTTGCTGGCCGACGCCGCGGCGGTGACTCGCGAGCTCGAAGCGGAAGACCGGGCGGCGGGGGTAGAGCCGATCACGGCGCCGCGCCCCGCGGCAGCCAGGCCGCGACCGCCGTGGCGATGGGTGTCCGTCGCCGCGGCGGCCGCCGTGCTGCTGGCGCTGGCGCCGCGGGCGTGGCGGGAGCTCACGGGCGGCCCCCCCGCGCCCGAAGAGGTGGTGGCGCTCCTCGACGATCCGGCCTACAGGCCGCCGCCGGGCGGATGGGAGCCTCCGCCGTCGGGCGGCACCCGCGGCGGCCGGGCCGGCCTGAACAGGCGCACGGCATCGGTGCAGTTCGGCGCGCTCAGCGCGTCGCTGGCGACCGCGGCACGGGCAGGCGACTCCGCGCGGGTGAGGTCGGCCGCATCCGACGCGGCCGCGGTGTTGCGGAGCCGGGGCAACGTAGTGGACGCCGGCCGGTACGCCGCCGTTGCCGGCCGGGGGTCCGCGGATGCCACCGAGCTCGCCCGCCTGCTGCGCTCCGCCTCCGAAACGCTCGACCCGCCCGCGGTGTCGCTGGGCGTGTGGGCCGAAGGCGCGCGGGTGGCGGCCCGGCAGAAGGACGCCGCCTTCTTCGCGAAACCGGTCAGCCAGGCGTATCTCAGCGAGAAGCCGCCCGAGCTGTGGCCCGAGGCCGTCGAAGCCCTGGCCCTGGTGCGGAGCGCCGCCCTCCGGGGAGGCGCCCCGGATTGGGCCGCGCTGGAGGAGGCGCTCTACACGCTGCTGGAGACGCTGAGCTGAGGGGGGCCGCCGCTCACTCCGGCGGGGGCGGCGCCTCGGCCGACATGCACCCGTAGGTGGCCGAGCCCAGCCCGGCCTCGTCGTACCGGCCGGGGTTCTGGATCGGGGGGCACGCCTCGGGGATGTACGCCGGCGTGTCGTTGAACCCCGACTCCAGGAGCGGGCCGTAGGCGGAGAAGTGGTGGCCCGCCCCCCCGCGCGTGGGCGGAGGCGGCACCATGGAATCCGGCGGAAGCTCCATGTGCGGCGCGTGCCAGACCTCCAGCTCCAGCACCCCGTTCACGGGATACAGCGGGGGGAGCGAGCCCGCCGTTCCCCCGCTCAGCCCTTCCGGTTCCAGCAGCAGAGAATCTCCGCCCACCCCGGGCACCGTCCACTCCACCACGTGGCTCAGGCGGCGGATCTGCCCGCCCCAGCTCCAGCACGCGCCCTTCGCGTGGTCGGTCCACCCGCCGTTGCGCAGCAGCACCCGCGAGAGCACCAGGTCGGGGTTCTCGCCGCTCATCACGTCGGCGCGCACCGGCGAGCCCAGCCGCGCCAGCTCCGGCGGCATCGCGAGGTTCAGGGCGCCTCCGCCGGGGGGGAACGCCAGCTTCTTGCTTTCCAGCGAGTAGTGGACGAGCAGGTCGTCGAGCCCGGTGGCGTCCTGCCGCAGGTGCGCGGTGTCGAAGATGAGCCGCGCCGCGTGCGCCTCCACCCCTCCCGCCGCCGAGCACCCGTGCCCCGAGCCGGTGGCGGGCATCAGCACGTGCACTCCGTCGGTGGTACGCACGAACAGGCACATCCCGCGGAATACCACTCTCAAGTCGTACGGCATCGTTCCTCCCGGGCTCATGAAGGGGGCAGGCGGATTGGCGTGAACTGCTACCGTCTGCGTCGGCAGATATGGGACGGACGCGCTCGCGGGTTTTCCGGCTGCGGGTGTGGGCGATGATGATGGGAGGGGAGCGGGCACGTGCGGCGGCACCCCGCTCCCCGTTTTCCTGCCGATCTTTCCGGGTGTCTCGCGCTCCGGGGAAGGATCCGGCGGCCTACCGCCCGGCGTATTCGAACCCCGCCCACGCCGCGGGTGAGCGCAGGCGTGCCGTGCCCGAGGCGAGCATCTCGAGCTGCGCCGCGCGCAGGGCGGCCGCGGGGTCGCCGGAGCGGGCGTACTGCCCGTGGAAGCGCCGCATCAGCTCGCTGGTCAGGCCGTCGTTCACCTGCCACAGGCTCCCCACCACGCCGCGCGCGCCGGCGTTCAGGAACGCCCCGCTCAGCCCCGCGAAACCGCCACCGCCACCGGGCGCCGGCTCCAGCGTCGAGCACGCCGACAGCACCACCAGCTGTAGCTTCGGCAGCCGCAGCCGCGCGATCTCGGCGGCGGTGATCTTCCCACGGTCGTCGCTGCCGGGGCCCGGCGCCAGCACCAGGAAGGAGCTGTCCGGCCGGATCTCGTCCGACACCGCGTGCCCGGCGAAGTACACCACCGGCACGGCCGGCAGCAGCCGCCGGAGGGTGTCCGCGCGCGCCAGCGAGCCGGGCACCCGGATGGGAGGGAGCCCCGGCGCGCCGGCGAGCGCCTGGAACTCCCGCTTCGCGCCGTTCAACCGGCGCAGGTGCGGGTACGTCGCGGCGTCGAACGCAGGGTCCTGGATGAACGCGGCCTGCCCGCGAGCCGCCGCCCCGGGCTGGGCGCCGGCAGCCACCAGCATGCTGGGCGCGAGCCGCACCAGGCGCTCCTGCACCAGGTACCGCCGCGAGCTCGAGTCGAGCAGCGCGGTGAACGGCACGCCGGCGAGGATCCCCTCGGGGATCGCCACCAGCACGGCGCCGGGGCCGCCGAGCCGCGGGGCGATGGGGCGGATCAGCCAGTCGTACAGCCGGGCCAGCCCGGGGCGGATGGCGGCTTCGTCGTCGCGGCGCTCCAGGGCGCCTACCACCTGGTCGAGCTGCTCGGTGAGCTCCCGCCGCGAAACGCGCGTACGGGTGGCGTACACCTCTCCGCCCGCCATGGTGAACGCCAGCACCGCATCGTCGGTCAGCGCGAAGCGCACCGCCACCACGCCAGGGGGGAGCTGCGCCGGCAACGCGGCCGCGCCACCCTGCCCCAGCGCTTCCAGGCCACGCTCCAGCAGCGCCAGCGCGTCTCGTGCGCGGCCTTCCTCGACGCGCTTCGCCACCACGCGGTCCAGCGTGGCCCGCGCGTCTTCGCCCACGTCGCGCGTCAGCCCGCCGTCGGGGCGCGTCCGCTGCTGGTCGATCCTTGCCAGGGCACTCTCCACGTCGGCCACCGCCGAATCGGTGTGTCCCTGCGCCACACGCGCGTCGGCACGTAAGAGCAGCGCCTGCAGGTATCGCGCAGGTTGCCGAGAAAGGCTCCGCAGTGCCGCCGTCAGGTCCTTCTCCGCCCCGGCGGGGTCGCGCCTGATCGCAACCACCGCCCGAGCAACCCGCAGGGTTGCATCGAAGTTTTCATGGGCCAGTGAATCGAGCCTGGGCACGAGCGCTTCAGCTTCACTCAGCTGGCGCTGAGCAGCCGCCTGATTGCCAGAACGCGTGAGCACGCTCGCCCGCGCCTCGAGTGCTTCCACGATCCGCGCGGGGATGCCCGTACCCCGCGCGGCGGTGACCGCCTCGTCGCCGATCCGGATGCTGGCCAGCGGCAATCCGTCTTCGGCGGTCCAGCGCGTGAGAACGACGAGTGCGTTGTGAAGCGCGTGCGATCTCCGGTGATTCCTGAGCAGGATCAAGGCGCGGTAGATCGAATCGTATGCCTCTGCGGGTTTCCCGAGCGCCCGCTGCGTCTCGATCGCGTTCACGCCCGTCCGGACGCCGTTGGGCACCTCACCCGCCCGGAAGAACAGCCGGCCTGCGCTACGGGTCGAGGCAAACCCCGTTTCCAGCTCGCCGAGCCTCATCTGCATCGTTCCAAGGACCCATCGCCCCCGCGCCCCGATCGCGGGGTAGCGAAGAGTGTCGACCCCGGATACGACCTCGCGAGCGAGCCGCAAAGCCTCCGCCGCCCGTCGCTGTCGGAACTCTTCGGCGGCGTAGTCGACCTTGATCCAGCTGTCCAGCGGCTGCGAATCGCCTCCGTACGAACGTGCGCGTGCATAGAAGGTGTCCGCCGCGTCGTGCTCCGCCTGCAACCATGCCGCCCGCCCTGCGGCATACCAGCGGTGTGCATGCGCGAGCCGCAGCGTGGCCGCGCGATCGCTTGCCTTCGCCCGGATCGCGCGGACCGCGTCGATCAGCGATGCATCACCGCCGCGCCGCCGCTCCAGCGCCAGGCCCAGAACCTCGGCGCGCCGCAGCGGCTCCCCGGCGTCGGCACCACGGCCTGCCAGCACCGCATCCGCCCACTGCGCGAGAAGCTTGTCCCAGCCGAGCTCACGCGCCTCCTGGGGTGCGCGTTGGGCGAATGTGGCCAGCGCCGAATCTCGCGCGCGCGACGGAGGCGTCACGATCTCGGTGCCGTGCAGGGTTGAAGCATGCCGCCGTGCCTCGGCCGCCCACTCCGAGGTGGAGTCCGCGTGGAGATACGCGCGCCAGGCACCGGCCGCGGCATCGATCAGGTTCAGCCGTTCCAGCGTCAGGGCACGGTTGAACAGGGCAGCCTGATGGCCTGCATCGAACTGAAGCGCTCGTTCGGCGGCATGCAGGGCGCGATACAGGTCGAGGGCCGAGTTGGTGCGGCCGGCCCGCACCATGTACGCGACCGCGAGGTCGGCCAGGACCCCGGCGGGGTGCCTCTCGACCGCGGCGAGGCGTGTCAGGGGCGCGATCACGCGCGGGAGGGTATGGTCGGCGGTATCGCTCAGCGCCAGCTCCAGCACGGCGGCGGCGTGCATCCCGTCGTGGTCCCCGGCCTCGGCCGCGCGCGTGATCCGCTGCTGGAGCGCGTCCAGCCCCTCCTCCGCCTCCACGTCGGAAGCACCTGGGCAGTCCATCCGCGGTACCGCGTCGTCCTGCACGGCCGGCGCACAGGGGCGGTAGACGGTGGCCACCGAAAACCGCGGCACCACGGTCCTGGGGAGCCCCGCCCGGCCGAGCCGGCCGACCAGCGAGCGGCTCCCGGCGAACCGCGGCACGGCGAGCGCGCTTCCCCACGCCAGCGCCAGCACGGCGGCCACGACCAGGAGGAGCCGCGCACCTCCCCACCGGCGGCGCAATCGACTCGCAACGGTGGTGACGCGTCCGCGCGGAGCAGGGTTCGGCAAATCAGGACGTGGAGGGCGCGGTTGCATGAGAAACGGCGGGAGAGAGAGGCGGGATACGCCCGCCTGGGGACGCCGACTGCGGAGTGCTGGCGCAGTGGTGGGATGGATTCAGCAGCGACATCTGGCCCGAATTGCCCTGAAAGGTGCCGTTACGGGGACAAAAAAACAAGTTCCCGAACGCCTCCGCGGCTCGGCCCCCGCGCAGGACGTGAAGAGGCCTGGAACAGGTGGGCAGTCTTCGCCCCCGGAAACGACGAAGCCCCTCCCCCGCTGGCGCGGGGGAGGGGCTTCGTCATTTCCGTCGTGCAGACCGCCGGGCGCCTTCGCAGGCACCCGGCCGGCCGCGGTCAGTCCGCGGCCTGGCCCTGCTCGGAGAGCTCCTTGAGCGCCGCCTTGCGGGAAAGGCGCAGACGGCCCTTCTCGTCGATGGAGAGGAGCTTCACCTGCACGGTGTCGCCCTTCTTCACGATGTCCTCGGTCTTGTCCACCCGGCCGTCCTGGATCTCGGAGATGTGCAGCAGCCCCTCCGTCCCCGGCGTGATCTCGACGAACGCGCCGAAGGTGGTGGTGCTCTTCACCACGCCCTCGTAGATCCGGCCCACCTCGGGCTCCTCCACCATCCCGCTGATCATCCGCCGCGCGCGCTCGCCACCCTCGCCGTTCACGCTGGCGATGGTGATGGTGCCGTCGTCGTCGATGTTGATGCTGGCGCCGGTGGCCTCCTGGATGCCGCGGATGGTCTTGCCCTTGGGCCCGATCACCTCGCCGATCTTGGAGGGGTTGATCTTGATGGTGATGATCCGCGGCGCGTACACGCTCAGCTCGGCGCGCGGCTCGGCCAGCGCCTTCTCCATCTCGCCCAGGATGTGCAGCCGCGCCCGCTGCGCCTTCTGCAGCGCCTCGCGCATGAGCTCCACGGTCAGCCCCTCGATCTTGATGTCCATCTGGATCGAGGTCACGCCCTCGCGGGTGCCGGCCACCTTGAAGTCCATGTCGCCCAGCGCGTCTTCGGCGCCCAGGATGTCGGTGAGCACCGCCACCCGGTCGCCTTCCTTGATCAGCCCCATGGCCACGCCGGCCACGGCCGCGCGCATCGGCACGCCCGCGTCCATCAGCGCCAGCGAGCCGGCGCACACGCTGGCCATCGACGAGCTGCCATTGCTCTCCAGCACGTCGCTCACCACGCGGATGGTGTACGGGAACTCCTCGAACGGCGGGAGCAGCGGCTCCAGCGCCCGCTCGGCCAGCGCGCCGTGGCCGATCTCGCGGCGGCTGGTGCCGCGCACCGGCCGGACCTCGCCGGTGGAGTACGGCGGGAAGTTGTAGTGCAGCATGAAGCTCTTGTTCTGCTGCTGCGCGAAGTCGATGGTGTCGTACGCCTGCACGTCGCTCTGCGTGCCCAGCGTGGCGGTGCCCAGCGCCTGCGTCTGCCCGCGGGTGAACAGCGCCGAGCCGTGCGTGCGCGGCAGCACCCCCACCTCGATGGTGATCGGGCGCACCGTGTCGGTGTCGCGGCCGTCGCTGCGCACGCCCTCGGTCAGGATCATCTCGCGCATCGCGCGCTTCTCGATGTCCTTCAGCACCTCGCCGGCGTCCTTGTCGGCGGTCTCGAACTCGGCGGTCAGCTGCTCGATCACCTCGGTCTTCACCGCCTTGATCGCCGCGTTGCGCTCGCCCTTGTCGGCGATGCGCAGCGCCTCGCGCAGGCGGTCGCCGGCGGCGGCCTCCACGCGGTCGCGGAACTCGGGCGCCACCTGCTTGGGCGTCCACTCCATCAGCGCGGGGATCTCCACCTCGGCCATCAGGTCGCGCTGGATCTGCACCAGCTCCTTGATCCCCTGGTGGGCCACGGCGAGCCCCTCGGCGATGGTCTCCTCGGGCACCTCGAGGGCGCCGCCCTCCACCATCATGATGGCGTCTTCGCTTCCCGCCACGATCACGTCCAGCTCACTGTACTCCAGCTGCTGGAAGGTGGGGTTCAGCACCCACTGCCCCTGGATGCGGCCGATGCGCACCGCGGCGATCGGGCCCGCGAAGGGGATGCGGCTGAGCATCAGCGCCATGCTGGCGCCGGTGATCCCCAGCACGTCGGCGTCGTTCTCCTGGTCGGCGCTGACCACGGTGACGAACACCTGCGTCTCGTTGGCGAAGCCGTCGGGGAAGAGCGGGCGCAGCGGGCGGTCCACCAGCCGCGCCGACAGGATCTCCTTGTCCGACGGGCGCCCCTCGCGCTTGATGAATCCGCCGGGGAACTTGCCCGCGGCGTAGGTCCGCTCGCGGTATTCCACCGTGAGGGGGAAGAACGGGAGGTGCGTGGCGTTGTCCTGCGCCGTGGCGGCGCACAGCACCATCGTCTCCCCGAACATCACGGTGCAGCTCCCGTCGGCCTGACGGGCCATCTTCCCCGTCTCGATCGTGAGCGGGCGTCCCGCGAACTGCCTGACCAGCTTGGCCATGTCCGAATCTCGTTTCTCTCTTGGTTGCCGGGGGAAGGGCCGCAAGTGCTCGCCCGCGCTCCCCCGAGACGCAGGCGGCGTAGCCTCGTAATCGTTCCGTTTCGATCCCGCGCGTGCCGTCCCTGGCGAAAACGCGCGAAGGGGCCGCACGGTCCATGCCCGTGCGGCCCCCCGCAAACCGTCTACCTCTTCGCGCAGCCGCTGGTCTGCAGGCCGGTGGCGATGCGGCTGCCCGGCGCGTGCGTGCGCGCCGGGAACCGGTCGTCGGTCCGTACCGTGCCGTCCAGCGGCCCGCGCCCGCCGATCAGTGGCGCAGCCCCAGGTCGGCGATCAGCGCGCGGTACCCTTCCAGGTCGTTCTTGCGCAGGTAGTCCAGCAGGCGCCGGCGCTTGCCCACCATCTTCAGCAGGCCGCGGCGCGAGTGGTGGTCCTTCTTGTGGGCGCGGAAGTGCCCCGTCAGGTCGTTGATGCGAGCGGTGAGCAGCGCGACCTGCACCTTGGTGCTGCCGCGGTCGTTCTCGCTCATCTGGTACTTCTGGATGATCTCGTTGCGGTTTTCAGCCGTCAGAGCCATCGATCGGACCTCCTGAAGAGTCTAGTGCTGGTCAGGGAGTTACCGATCCGTGTGAAACCTCGTCGAGGAGCCTTCATGCGGATCAATCAACTTGCAAGCCGTGGAATTTAACAGTGTGGGCGCCATCACACAACCCGCGGCGGGTCTTGCGCCGGTGTGCCTGAGCCACAGCGCGTCGACACGTCATGCCCCGACCAGGTACGTGGCGGAGTAGGAACCGGCGTCCCTTGATCGAAGAGAACGCGCACTAGGCCGTGTGCGCACTTCGAGCGGCGTGCTCCAACACACTCCGCGCCTGGGCCAGGGTCACGCCGGGAAAGAGCCGCACGAACTCGTCGACGCCGACTCCATCCTCCAGGTTCTCGAAAAGCGCCGCGACGGGCACACGCGTGCCCCGGAAGATCCAAGCTCCGCTCACGCGCTCGGGATTGCGCTCCACGGCAGGACAGGTGGACCAATCCATCATCCGCTCAACCTCGATGCTCAAAGCCTAGCAGAAGCGCACAGCCTTAGCCCGAACGAGCACATGGTTAACTCAACGTGTTCTTCGGACGCGGATTCTCGGTTCTTACCTGCCTCCGCGACCTCCACTACCACCTCCCGGACGGGTCGGGGGAGTTGAAGGCGGCGGAGGAGGAGGAGGCGCCGGAGGACGGTATCCTGGGGGACCTTCTCGCCTATCTGGTATATGCTCGGGACGATGAACAGGTTCAGTGATCGGCCGACCCGGAGATCTTTGATCAGCCTGATAGCTCGCCTGCATCTTTGCCTCTCTTTAGCTGCTTCGGTGCGAAGGTGGGAAGCATTCTCCCGAGGTCCGAAAACACTGTAGGGTCGCCAATGGACTCCCGCAACTCTACGATAACGCTTTCCACCTTCGTGGACATGGAGCCGATGGCCGTACTTAAATAAGCAGTAACGATCCGAGTATCCGCCCTCCCATACTTCATCGCCACACAGAGGAAGTCGAGTTCGGTGAGCAGTGCTCCGAACTCAGTCGCACCTGGGGAAAGTTCGTCGGCTCGGCGTTTGTAAAATGCGAGATACTCATCACTTGCCGCATCAAGGTCGTATTTGGTTGCGCGGTGAAGGATCTCCGCGAATTTCCGGAGATGATCAAATGTTGATGCGTAGCGACTCTCACGTGCGGTCCACCGGACTTGAAAAATCGAAACTCCGAGTGCCAGTAACGCGATCACCACGCCAGCAATATCTACCCCGCTCAATGCTCCCATGATTCAACCCTAAACTGTTGATTCAATGTATACGTTAGCGTCCCAGCATCTCCCGCCCCCGCCGCTCGTCGTCCTTCATCGCCGCGATCAGCGCGTCCACGCTGGGGAAGGGGACGATGTCGCGGATGCGCTGGACGAATTCCACCTGCACGCGGCTGCCGTACAGGTCGCCGCTCCAGTCCATCAGCCACAGCTCCACCGTGGGCGCGAAGCCGGCGAAGGTGGGCCGCGGCCCCAGGTGCAGCAGGCCGGGGATGCGCTCGCCGCGCACGCGGCCGTACACGGCGTACACGCCTTCCTTCGGCAGCATCTTGTCGGGGTCGCCCACCTCGACGTTGGCGGTGGGAAAGCCCAGCTCGCGCCCCTTCCGCTCGCCCTGCACCACCACGCCCTCCAGCGAGTAGAAGCGCCCCAGCAGCGGCGCGGCCGCGGCCACGTCGCCCTCGCCGATCAGCTGGCGGATGCGGCTCGACGACACGTTGCCGCCCTCCACCTGGAACGCCTCCACCACGTCCACGGCAAAGCCCAGTTCGTCGCCGATCTGGCGCAGCGTCTCCACCGTGCCCTCGCGCCCCTTGCCGAAGCCGTGGTCGTAGCCGATCACCAGCTCGTCCATGTGCATGCGGCCCAGCAGGATCTCTTCCACGAAGCGCCGCGCCGGGTACTGCTGCAGGATACGCGTGAACGGGAGGAACACCACGTACTCCAGCCCGCTCTCGGCCAGGATCTCGCGCTTCTCGGCGGGGGTGGTCAGCAGCGGCGGCGCGTGCTCGGGGCGTACGATGCGCAGCGGGTGGGGGTGGAAGGTCACCAGGATGCTGCGCCCGCCGATCCGCCGCGCGCGCCGCCCGATCTCCTGCAGCACCTCCCAGTGGCCGCGGTGCACGCCGTCGAAGGTGCCCACGGTGACCACCGCCGGCCGGCCGTCGCGCGGCAGGGCGGGCGGCAGCGCGGGGTCGATGGCGAAGGGCGCGGACCAGTCGTTCGTGGGCGTCTGCGGCAGTCGGTCAGGCGTTTCGGGTCGTCAGTCGTGCGACAGCTGCAGGTGCATC